>JAEMPM010000105.1 GCA_022759285.1 Thermocrinis sp. | reverse complement strand
ACGGTCCCAACAAGGGATTTTTAGAGCAGCCTCAGAGGGTTTATACTTAACAATGAGAGCATGAGCCTTTACAAAGAAGGAGACATCTTGCTGGGAATGTATAGGATCATAGACTTGATCGGCGTAGGAAACTTTGGAGAGGTATATAAGGTAGAGGTGCTAAAGGGAAGATATGCGGGGCAAATTGTGGCCCTGAAGGTGGCAAGGGACAAAACTATGCTACCTTACCTTTGGAAAGAAGCCCAAACCCACATACTCTTTAACCATCCTCATATCCTAACAATGCAAAGCTACCTTTATAAAAAGGACAGAGGAGAGCTCTTTTTGATCTACGAGTTTATGGATGTTGGAAATCTTAAGCATTACGTTGCAAAACATGGTCCTCTTGAGGAAGGAGAAGCCCTTAAGGTAGTATTCCAAGTTGCCAAAGGCTTGGAGTTTCTACACAACAGAGGCTACATACACGGAGACATAAAACCCGACAACATCTTTGGCAAAAGGGTCATGAAAAGCATCCTTTGGAAGCTTGGAGATTTTAGCCTACTTAGGGTAAGAGGACACGCAGGCATAATAGACATAAAGGGAACAGTAGGATACATAGCACCTGAAGTTTTCAAAAATCAAATTCACAGGAGCAGTGATATATTCTCCTTGGGATGTGTCCTTTACTTTACCCTTACGGGCAAGTCTCCCTTTGACGCGGAGGATGAGCAAGAGAAATTGAAAAGGAACAAGCTGGTTATATACACTATGCCGGAAGGAATATCCCTAAAAGTCCAGACGTTGTTAGAGCTTATGCTTGAAAAGGACCATGAAAAAAGGTTCAAAACCGCCAAAGAGCTTATAAACTATATGCTTGCACAGAGGCTATTATGAAAGTCCTTATGTTTCACAATGTGGAAAACCCACCAAAGAATGCTAGGCTGAAATCTCTCTACGTTAAACCAGAAAAGTTCAAACGTTGGCTGAATCTCTTAAACAGATTTAACTTCAGATTTGTTAAGCCCCAAGAGCTTGAACCCACGGGTAAAGGTGTGCTACTTACCTTTGACGACGCTTACAGAGACTTTTTGGAAAACGCCTTCCCGGTTATCAAAGCCCTAAAGGCTCATGCCATAGTCTTTGTGCCTGCCAAGCTGGTAGGGCAGTTTAACCGTTGGGACTACCAAAGGGTAAATGCGATAAAGCCCATAATGAACTGGGAGGAGCTTTCCTTTCTCGTAAAGGAAGGTGTAGAGATTGGCTCGCATACCCTTACCCATCCCCCTTTGACAAAAATCCCTCCCGCAGAGGCACGTAGAGAGATTGAGGACTCAAAGAAGTTCTTGGAAGACAAGCTTGGCGTTGAAGTAAAGAGCTTTTGCTATCCATACGGAGACCACAACAGGGAAGTAGTAGAAATGGTAAAGAAGGCAGGTTATCAATATGCCTTTACTACCATAAAGGGAACCTATGCCCAAAGCCCAAGTAAATGGGAAATCAGAAGAATTTATGCATCTGGTTATTGGACAACGCTTAGATTTTTATGGGAGTGTTTAAAATAGTAGTACCATGCGAGTTTTGAGCGGTATGAGACCAACGGGAAAGCTCCATCTGGGACATTACTTTGGCGTAATAAAAAACTGGATAGAACTCCAAAAGAGCCACGAAACCTATTACATGATCGCAGATTGGCACGCATTGACCACCAGCTACAAAAACCCAGAGCAGATAAAGGAGAATATTGAACAGGTGATGATAGACTGGATCGCCTTGGGCTTAGATCCAAGCAAAAGCGTGCTCTTTATCCAATCCCATGTAAAGGAGGAACTGGAGCTCTTTTTGATCTTTTCTATGATCACACCAAAAAGTTGGCTTGAGTGGAACCCCACCTACAAGGATATGAAGTACAACCTTTTAAAGATGGCCGACCTAGAGCTCAGCTTTAAGGGAGGGATAAGGGACCTGGTAAAGGAGTTTTTGGCTAAGCTACCCTACAAGGTGGAGGACTTTGAAGCTTTGGAGGAGGACCTTTTGGACACCATCTCGGAAACCTTTGTGAGAGCTGTCTTTGATGGCATACTTGAACCGGAGATCTTAGGTAAGCTAAATGTGTCAAAGAGGGACTTTTACGATACAGACACCTACGGCTTTTTGGGCTATCCTGTTTTGCAGGCGGTTGATATACTCATCTACAAGGCGGAGGCGGTGCCCGTAGGAGAGGACCAACTGCCCCACATAGAGCTTACTCGGGAGATAGCCAGAAGGTTCAACCAGCTTTACGGAGACGTCTTTCCAGAACCCCAGGCACTGCTAACGGAAACACCCCGGCTCTTGGGAACGGATGGCAGAAAAATGAGCAAGTCATATAACAACGCCATATACTTTGCGGACAGCAGAGAGGAAGTCCAACAAAAGGTGATGAAGTTTTTCACGGATCCTCAAAAACTCAGAAAAGGAGACCCCGGCAGACCTCATCTTTGCCCCGTCTTTTCCTATCATAAGATCTTCACCAATCCAGAGCAGACAAAGCAGATAGAGGCAGATTGTAAAAGTGGTACCCTTGGATGCGTAGATTGTAAAAGGCTAATGTTTGAAGGCTTGAACGCCTTTTTGGAGCCCATAAGGGAAAAAAGGGCACAGGTAGAAAGTTCCCTCAAGGAGCTTAAAGATATATTCTTGGAAGGCTCCGAGAAGGCTAGGCAGACCGCAAAGCAAACCCTGGAGGAAGTCAGGGAGAAAATGAAGTTGTGATAGAGTTCGGGCTCTTTGTCCTGACCTTATCTTTTGCTTACTTTGTCCTTCTCTTTGCCCTGCCCCTAAGGTGGGTAAAAGCTATACCCGTCGACCAACTGCCTCAAAAACTGCCAGAGCTTTATGTGTATTCTTACCAGGTTCATATCCACACCCAGTTTTCTTACGATTCTTTGGGAAAGCCAGAGGATATATACAGCGCCATGGAGGCGGAGGGCATAGACTTTGCACTAATAACAGACCACGATAACGACCACTTTAAAAGCTTTTGTAACTACAGATGCCTCGCAGGTGTAGAAAGAAAAATTGAAGGGGAGAAAGGCTTGCTTGGAGACCTTCTTGAGATAGGTAGCCTAAAGGTCATAGCACATCCTTTTAAAGAGAAATACAGATGGAAGTTGGAAAGGGATGGATACTTTTTGGAACTCATAGACCTAAAGGATGCCCTTCTGGAGGATAAAGGTAAGTTTTTTTTCTTTATCTTTGGTACCGTGCTACTTTATCCCTTTTTAAAGAAGAGAGCCCTTGAGCTTTTAAAAAAGGTTTTGCCGGTGGAAAAGTATGTCCAAAGGTATATGCAAGAAGGATGGAAAAATCCAGTTTTAGGTGGGTTGGACCATCACACAAAAGTGTATATACGGGAGGTAGGAATAAGGTTTTTATTCCCTTCCTATGAACACTCTTTCTATTTGATGAGAAACCTTTTAATCTCACAAAAGCCAGTTAACTCTGCGGAGGAGCTGACCAGTGCATTAAGATCTGGCTTGAGCTTGATATCTTTCCAAAGAAAACCTTTTTTGGCTTACGTGGAGGAGAGAAAGTTAAGGCTTTTGGCTCCGTGCGGTCCCCTTTTGGTAGTACATTTTACAGAAAAGGGCAAAAATTTCTATTTGGGTGAGAACTTGATTTTACCACTTGCGGAGGGTAGAAATGTGTATGTATGTTTTAGTTACACTCTTAGACTTGGAAGGCTTTACTTGGGATTAAAGCCCGCAGCGATAGTAGTGCTACCTTCCCCACTTGAGTTTTTCCCTGAGGATGTAGAAAAAGCTTCTCTGAGGATGGGTGTATAAGGTGCAGTAAAAAGGCGACTTTTCCACCCAAACCTCCTGCCTTGGGCTAACCTCTATCCCTTCCTGTCCATCAAGGGTTAAAAAGGTGGGCATGTTGGAAATTAGCTTGATGCGAAAATCGGGAGGTATAAGCATAGGTCTGTTGGAAAGGGTATGTGGGCATATGGGAACAAATAAAAGGGCTTCCATGGTTGGGTGTATGATAGGACCTCCTGCAGAGAGGGCGTAGGCGGTGGAGCCAGTGGGTGTGGAAAGAATCACCCCATCCCCATAGACCCTGACCATAAACTCATCCTGTGCAAAAACCTCTACCTCTACCACTCTTGCCAAGCTTAGCTTAGAAAGCACCACATCGTTAAGGTAATGTCCCACGAACTTTCCATTCACAAAGGCACAGATTAGCATTCTTTTTTGAGGTTTTAGCTTTCCATTCAAAGCCTTTTCCACATACTCAAAGGCTTCATCTCTGTCTATCTCCGTCAAAAAGCCAAACTTTCCCTCATTTACTCCCATTATCGGGATGTTTCTGACTGCGGAAAAGCGAGCACCAGCCAAAAAGGTGCCGTCCCCACCCACCACCAAGGTTAGCGCGTAATCTCCTTCCTTTGGTTTTTTACCGGGCTCATTCACAAAGAACTCCACCTGTATTTTTTTATTCTCTAAAAATTTTCCAAGAGCTTCTGCAGTGTTTATAGCGTTGGGAGAGTTTTTTACAAAAAGTAAAACCTTCATAGATAGTGGTCTATGATCTCACAGAGCACATGCCCTATGGTGATGTGACACTCTTGTATTCTTGCGGTATCGTAAGAGGGAACCACAAAGCAGTAATGGACTATATCAACCATCCTTCCCCCCTTCTTCCCTGTAAGGCCTACCGTGGTTGCACCAAGGTCGCGAGCTTTTTTGAGCCCCCTGATCACATTCTCAGACTCACCGGAGGTGGATATACCTATGACTATATCCCCGGGCGTACACAGGGCTTCCACCTGTCTTTCAAAGATCGTTTCAAATCCGTAGTCGTTACCCACTGCGGTTAGAATAGATGTGTCCGTGGTTAGGGCTATGGCGGGTAGAGCTTTTCTTTCCTTTTTGAACCTTCCTACGATCTCTGCAGCGATGTGTTGGGCGTCTGCCGCAGATCCTCCATTTCCAAAAAGCAGAACCTTATTCCCCTCCTTTAGGGCGTTTGCTATGATCTTTCCCACCTCCAAAAGCCTCTCCGCATACATTTCCACAAAGGCAAGCTTTACGTCTGCACTTTCTCTAAATGAGTTTATCACCAGGTCAATCAT
>JAEMPM010000050.1 GCA_022759285.1 Thermocrinis sp. | reverse complement strand
TGATATATTAATAATCATAATGAGAGATTTAGACCCTGTAACGGACGCATCAGACTATGTGAGCTTCAAACGACTTAAAAAAACTCATATAAAGGAGGTGGTTGGGTAATGATCAAGAACATACTAAGGGCTATGGGAGCTGTTTTTGGGGACATAGGAACAAGCCCACTATACACCTTCAGTGTTATAGTGTCCTTAACAAAACCAAAGCCGGAAGAGATATTTGGTATAGTTTCTCTCATAGTTTGGACGCTTATTATCCTTGTTACTGTACAGTATGCATGGTTTGCTATGAACCTTAGCATAAAAGGCGAAGGTGGTACAGTAGTGCTTGGAGAAATAGCAAAGTCATTAACAAAAAGTCAAAAGCTAAGAAAATTTTATAGGGTACTTGTATTTTTAGGCCTTGGATTCTTGTTAGGAGATGGTGTTATAACACCAGCAATAACTATACTAAGTTCTGCGGAAGGTATAAGACTAATTCCGGGATTTGAAAACACACCCCAGCTTGAGATAATACTCATAGCCCTTGTAATCACCATAGGACTTTTCCTCTTACAACCAAAAGGCACCGGAAAGATAGGTGAATACTTCGGACCTGTTATGTTCCTTTGGTTTACCAGTATAGGATTGATAGGTCTTTATCACATTATTCGCTATCCCAGTGTTCTTTATGCTTTGAGCCCACATTACGCTATTGAGTTTTTGATAAACGATCCTTTAAAGGGTTTTATTGCCCTTTCTGAAGTCTTGCTTGCTGCAACTGGTGGTGAAGCAATGTATGCAGACATGGGGCACTTGGGAAGTGTTGCCATAAGACAGGCATGGGTTTATGTCTTTCCTACGTTAGTACTTAACTATTTGGGTCAGGCTTCTTTTCTTTTAAGGGAAACAAGCTCCAAAGAGCAAGCAGTGTTTTTTGAATCCGCACGTACGGTGCTCGGAGATACCTTTTACATTCCCTTCTTAATTTTGGTAATTGCTGCAGGCATTATAGCATCTCAAGCTCTCATAAGCGGTGCCTTTTCCATAATTTTTCAGGCTATAAATGTAAGGATAGCACCACTGCTAAACATAAAGCATACATCAACTGAGTTAAGTACTCAGATATACATACCTGCAGTTAACTGGATTCTAATGGTGGGTGTAATTTTTATGTACTTTAACTTTAAAACTTCCGATAACATGGCTTCTGCCTATGGATTTGCAGTTAGCGCTGTAATGACAATAACTGGCTTGTTTTTAACTATCATATACTTTCTAAAAAGAGAAGTTTTTTACTTCTTAGGATCTGTTTTCCTACTCTTTGTGGATATAGCCTTTTTCCTCTCCAACTTCTACAAAATACCACACGGTGCTTATTGGTCAGTTATCTTTGCTTCTGTTCCTATATCTATAATGGTTCTTTACACTGCTGGTCAATCCAAGCTCTACAAGAAGATGAACTTTACACCTTTCAAAGAATTTGTTCTCAAGTTTGAGCAGCTCTATGCACAGAATCCAAAAATAAAGGGCACCGCTATATTTTTAATAAGAGACCTAAAAAATATTCCTCCTTATGTTACTCAAACCTTCTTTGAGCACGGCATACTATACGAGGACAATGTCTTCCTGTCTTTGGTGAAGAAAGAAGAACCTTTTGGTATAAGTACTTTCTTAAAAGGAAGTATCACACCGGGACTTAGGCTTGTGGAAATTAGATACGGATACATGGAAGTATTAGACATTGATAAAGAGCTAAAAGCAGTTGGAATTTACGAAAGAGCCATATTCTATGGAGTTGAATACATATACACAGATAAGTTAATCTGGAAACTTTTCAGTTTTCTAAAGCGTATCACACCAAACTTTGTGGAGTTTTACAAATTTCCTCATGGAAAGCTTCATGGCGTAGCAGTCAGGGTTGAGTTTTAGGATGAAGGGCCTTGTTATGCGTATAATGCGAGGTTCAAAAGATGTCCCAGTGGGAAACTTTAAGACAGCCTCCCTCTATATCTTGGTATAATAAAAAAGGTTACAGTTATCAATAAAAGGAAACCTAAAGGAGGAGTGTAATGTCCAAGGAGTTTGAGCTTGGCATAGGACTTTTGAAGAAAATATACACTGAACTGCAAGCTCTGAGCACAGCGGAAGATAAACGTCAAGTAAAAGAGTTGATACAGACTGTTATAAACCCTCTAGTGGCAGGGGCTTATCAGATAAAGGTAGGAGATGGACCTCAAAAGGGCAAGCTTTTGGAGATTCTCTTTCCTTTGATAAAAGAACTTAGAGATATGCAAAACCTTGAATCCATTAGAGCTTTGGCTAGTGAGCTTGTCAATGTTCTGAATGCCATAGAAAAAGAGGTAGCTACATAAGAGGGTAGCAGTTAATGAAAACCACCATTCGCACTCTTTTCAATAAAAAGGAAAAGGGACAAAAGATCACCATGATCTCCACTTATGATTACCTATCTGCCAAATTGTGCGAACAGGTTGGTATAGATTGCATACTAGTAGGTGATTCTTTGGGTATGGTTTTTCAGGGGAAAGACTCCACCTTGGAGGTCACCGTAGAGGAAATGATCTATCACACAAAGGCAGTCAGAAGGGGAGCTAAGGAGAGCTTTATTATAGCAGATATGCCCTTTATGAGCTATCAAGTTAGCGTGGAGAAAGCCGTTGAAAATTGCGGTAGGCTAATAAAGGAAGGTGGAGCCAATGCGGTTAAGTTGGAAGGAGGAGAAGAGATAGCGGATTTGGTCTATAAGCTTGTACGTATGGGTATTCCAGTGGTTGGGCATCTGGGTTTTACTCCTCAGAAGATAAATACAATAGGAGGCTACAGAGTGATTGGTAGAGAGGAGGAGGCAGAAAGAGTTAAGAAGGATTTTAAAATATTAGAAGAAGCGGGTGCATTTATGATAGTGCTCGAGGCAATGCCCGCAGAACTTGCGAAGGAACTTACACAATCTGCTAGGTCTATAACGATAGGTATAGGGGCGGGACCCTATTGCCATGGGCAAGTTCTCGTTTTTTACGACCTTGTGGGATTAGTGGAAGATATAAAGCCAAAGTTCGTCAGGAGGTACATGAACTCTGCAGAACTTTTTAGAAAGGCCTTGGAAGAGTTCAAAAGGGATGTAGAAAGTGGAAGCTTCCCCTCTGAAGAAGAAAGCTATGGATGAGGCAAAGCTCTTAGAGTTTTTCAATAAGCTCGGATACATAACAAAAGAACAAGCCCAAAAAGCGATCTCTTCCAAAGAGAAGAATGAAGATATTATAACAACCCTTCTAAGACTTGGTTTTATGGATGACGAAAAACTTTTGGATTTCTACACAAAATATACACCACAGAAGTTATGGAAAGGTGACCTAAAAAGCGTAAATATACCCGCCGAAATCCTCAACAAAATACCTCAAGATATCCTAAGAAAGCATTCAATTGCGCCAGTTTCTTACCAAGATGGCAAGCTAACTATAGTCATGGTCAATCCTTTCAATCAATCTGCTATAAATGAGCTAAGATTTGCCAGTAAGATTGACAACATAGTATCCTACGCGGCACCTAAGAGGGTTATAGAAGATATCCTAGATAGACTATATCCACAAACGCAGGACATACTTGAGGAAATTAGCGAAGTTGGCGAAATAGAGATAGAAGCATCAGAACAAGAACTATCTTTGGATACCATAAGTAAAGAAGCTGGAGAAGCACCCATAGTCAGACTTGCAAACTTTCTTATTATGGAGGCAGTAAATTTAGGTGCATCCGATATACACATAGAGCCTCAGGAAAAAAAGCTGGTAGTCAGGTATAGGGTGGATGGTGTGCTAAGGATATTTCATGAGTTTCCCATAAATATCAAAGATGCTCTTACTGCAAGGTTTAAGATAATGGCAAATTTGGATATTTCTGAGAGACGTAAGCCCCAGGATGGTAGGATAAGGGCAAAGATAGGTAATAAAAAGGTAGACCTAAGGGTTTCTACTGTTCCCGTAGTGTATGGTGAAAAGATAGTTATGAGAATACAGGAAGCAGAGAAATATTTAAGTGTGAGGTTGGAAGACCTTGGGTTTGAACCCGATGACCTTGAAAAGTTTAGAAAGGCAATCTGGACACCTTGGGGTATGATTTTAGTGACTGGTCCGACCGGTTCGGGAAAAACGACTACTTTGTATGCTGCTTTGATGGAACGCAACAAGCCCGATGTTAATATAATGACTGCAGAGGACCCGGTAGAAGTTTCTATCCCCGGATTAAATCAGGTACAAATTAACGAAAGAGTAGGTCTTACTTTTGCTTCAGTTCTAAGAGCTTTCTTAAGACAGGACCCAGATATAATCCTTATAGGTGAGATAAGGGATACGGAAACAGCAGAGATAGGTATAAAGGCAGCCCTTACGGGTCACTTGGTTTTCTCTACCTTGCATACCAACGATGCTCCCTCTTCCATAACAAGGCTTGTCGATATGGGTATAGAGCCATTCTTAGTAGGTTCCTCCCTAATACTCGTGGTAGCACAAAGATTAGTAAGAAAACTGTGTCCCAAGTGTAAGCTTGTAGATGATACCCCGAAGGAAGCTTTGGTTAGATTGGGAGTGTTAAAAAGCTTAGACGAGGATATAACTATATACAAGGCTAATCCGAAAGGGTGTGATGAATGCAAAGGAACTGGCTACAAAGGAAGAACCGCGGTTCATGAGATCTTAGAGGTGGACGAGGAGATGAGAAAGTTGATCGTCAAAGGTGCCACTGCCGAAGACATAAGAGATCTTGCTAGAAAGAAAGGTATGCGTACCTTATATGAGGCGGGAATACTGAAAGTACGTAGGGGAATAACGGATATAGCTGAGGTAGGGAGGGTTCTCGCAAAGTGATCTACAGAAGGAGGGTACAATTTTACGAAACGGATGCGCAGGGTGTTATGCATCATTCAAACTACTTCAGGCTATTTGAGGAAGCCAGGGGCGAGCTACTCAGAAGTTTGGGAATTCCCTACTCCAAATTGAGGGAAGAAGGTTATGAGGTGATCCTTTTGGAGGCAGAATGTAGTTTTAAAAAGCCTATCTTTTACGATGAAGAGGTATGCGTGGAGATAAAACTGGATAGTATGAATAGGTATTTTTTCAGTTTTAGCTACCG
>JAEMPM010000166.1 GCA_022759285.1 Thermocrinis sp. | reverse complement strand
CTAAAAAAGTGCTCCTTTTCCTTTTGGTTTAGCTTGTTTGAGAAGTATCCAAAGATGTGAGTAAAGGTGTTGATCCATTGTCTTTTAGAGGGAGAACGCTTTAGGGCAAGTCTAAAAAGCTTTGCGTATTCCTTGAGGGTCTCTTGGAAGTTTTTGGAAGTTGTTATCAGCCTTTCCATCTCCTTTAGTTTTACCTGAGAGTGTAGCATCAAAAGGTATTTATTTTTTTTGTGAAAGTCCATAAGCTGGCTTATGTGCTGGGCGGTTTCTATGAATTCCCTAAGTCTTGCCAAGGAAAAGAGTCTAACCAGAAAGTGCCTTCTTATATGTTCATTCCTAAGTCTTTTTTCGTCCTCTATGGGGAGGTCCTCAAACTTTTCCAAAACCTTCCTCGCAAAAAGTCCTTTTGTGCGGTGGGAAAAGACCTTTCCTTCGGGGTCTTTGTAGGATAGTGTGCTGTTGGACACTCCGCAGGAGGGGGATTTAGCCTTTAGCAAAAAGCCATCCACCTGTGGAAGGCTACTGAGAAATTCCTCGGAGAACTTCTCCATCTCTTCCGTTAGGTCCCTCTGGGTGGAGGGTTGAAAAAGCCGTGGATAGCCATCCCTCCAGTAGATCAAAACCTTTGGCCTTGGCACTCCCAGACCTATGGAAACCTCCGGACATACATTGATAGGCTGGCAGTAGTTTAAAAGCTTTTCTACAAAGGGATTTTCAACGGTACCACCGTTATAACGAACAAACTCGCCGTTAAGACAGGCGCTTATAACAAGCTTGGGTTTTGGATGGTTCATAACTCCTTAAGGAGTTTTTGGACATGTCCCTTTGCCTTTACATTGTAATATGCCTTTTTTATGGTTCCGTCTGGGTTTATAACAAAGGTACTCCTTATTATGCCTGTGGTTTCTTTACCGTACATCTTTTTGGTACCGTAGGCTCCGTACAGCTTTGCCACCGTGTAGTCGGGGTCGCTCAAAAGGGGGAAGTTCAGCTGGTACTTCTCTTTGAACTTTTTATGGGAGGAGATAGGGTCCGGGCTTATACCCAGGACCCTGTAGCCTTTTGATATAAGGGTTTGCAGGTTATCTCTAAAATCGCAAGCCTCTTGAGTGCAACCGGGAGTGTTGTCCTTTGGATAGAAGTATACTATCAGGTTCTGTCCAAGCAGATCCTTGAGGCACACCTTTACCTCTTTGCCCTCTTCGTCTATACCCTCTAGGCAAAAGTCCGGTGCCTTATCTCCTTCCTTTAGCATAGCAACGATTATAACCTATCAACCGTAGGTATCGGAATCACCTTTAACCGGTTCTATCCTCAAAATGGCATCCTCCGGTGTGACGTTGTCTCCCGGTTTTGCAAAGATCTTCTTTACCACGCCGCTTATAGGTGCATGGATTTCGTTTTCCATCTTCATAGCTTCCACTATTGCCACCGTTTGCCCTTCTTGGACAGGCTGACCTTCTTCCACAAGGATCCTTACCACCCTACCAGGCATTGGTGCGGTTGCATCTCCGGGTTGGCTTGCTTTGGGGATGCCTTTTTCTTCTAACTGCTGTGCTATTGTCTGAGATACTCCACCAGCAGGTATGGCTTCCAGTAACGGAGTAAGTTGAACCTCTTCCAATCTTCCATCCACTCTGATGTAGTACTTCCTTGGCTTTCCGGGCTCTTGATGGGCGCTTACACCTTCTACCTTTACCTTGAACTTTTCGCCGTGATAGACGATTTCAAACTCTACAGGTGCTGCGCCGGGCACTGTGCCAGGCTTGACCTCTGCGGTTTCCTCCACCTCTTCTATGGGCTCTGGATGGAGTTCTCCCTTCTCCCTTGCTATGAAGAAGTCCTTGGCTTGCATTGGGAAGAGGGCATAGAG
This sequence comes from Thermocrinis sp., assembly GCA_022759285.1. Taxonomy (GTDB): domain Bacteria; phylum Aquificota; class Aquificia; order Aquificales; family Aquificaceae; genus Thermocrinis. The sequence continues at coordinate 3,268 of JAEMPM010000166.1, read as the reverse complement.
CAGAACTTCCTCGTCGGTGGGCTCTCTACCAAGCAAGGCTTTTGTCTCTTCGTAGGCCTTGTCCCAGTCGTTGGGGTCTGCCAGATCTGCAGCCCTTATGGAGAAGTCTGGCTCTTTTCCGGGACCGAGGATCTTCTCTACCAACTCTTTGGAGAGAGGACCAGGTGGTCTTCCATATTTGCCTTCCACGTAGTCCCTCACTTCCTTGGTGATCACCTTGTACCTCTCTCCGCTTATGACGTTCAGAACTGCCTGCACACCCACAATCTGAGAGGATGGTGTCAGCAAGGGTGGATAGCCAAGGTCCCTTTCCACGTTGGGCACTTCCTTTAGGGCTTCCTCTATCTTGTCAAGGGCGTTGGCTTCTATGAGCTGAGCCACCATGTTGGAGATCATACCGCCGGGAATCTTGTGTATGAGAACCTTTGCATTGACGCCCGCATACTCGGTTTCATACTTTTTGTATTTTTTCTTTATCTGTCTAGCGATTTCTGCGCATTCGTCAATAAGTCTTAGGTCGAGTCCTGTGTCAAAGGGTGTACCCTCCAGCATGGCAACCACTGACTCGGTGGCAGGGTGAGAAGAACCAAAGGCTAAGGGAGATAGCACCGTATCCACCATATCCACACCCGCAAGAATTGCCATCATATGATTCACTATGGCAGTTCCGCTCATGTCGTGGTTATGAAGTAGCACAGGGAGTTTTCCTTGGGTCGCCTCCTTTATACCCTTTATGATGGCATAGACTTCGAGGGGCATGATGATACCGGTGGCGTCCTTGAAGGACAGCCAGTCTGCGCCCATCTCCGCGATCTCAAGGGCATACTCTATCCACTTTTGGTAGGTGTGTACAGGGCTTCTTGTGTAAGAGATCTCTGCGTGCACCTCACCGCCCAGTTCCTTTATTGCCTTAACTGCGGTTGCTATGTTTCTATTGTCGTTCAGAGCATCAAAGACTCTGAATACGGTTATACCATTGGCTATAGCCCTCTCCACGAACTTATAAACCAGTTTGTCGGACTTTGGTCTGTAGCCTACGATGTTTTGACCTCTAAAGAGCATTTGAAGTTTGGTGTTGGGCATTACCTCCTTTATACGCCTGAGTCTTTCCCAGGGGTCCTCCTTTAGGTACCTGAGACAGACGTCGTAGGTGGCACCTCCCCACACCTCCACAGCGTAAAAGCCCACCTTGTCCATCTTCTCACAAAGTGGCAGAAGGTCGTCAGTCCTCACTCTGGTTGCCAGCTTGCACTGCTGTCCATCCCGGGGCGTAAGGTCTGTTATGAGGATCTTCTTTCTGAAGCCCTTCTTCTCAAGCTCTTTTAGGTCTTCTCTTATCTGTTCGATTATTTCAACTGTATGCATGTTAAACCTCCTTTTATAAACCGTGATAGCTTGCTATAGCAGAGGCAATTATTGCCACAAAGTCCTCTTTGTCCCTGTGCTCTGGGTAGTCAAAGAGGTGTGGCCTTTCTTCTAAATACTTGGTGGTAAATTTGCCTGCTCTAAAGTCTGGGTCCTTCATTATGTTTATGAGCAACGGTATGGTTGTTTTTACGCCAGTGATCTCGTAAGTTTCAAGGGCTGCGCGCATTCTATCCACAGCAACCTCCCACGTAGGAGCCCAGACTATTAGCTTGGCAATCATAGAGTCGTAGTATGGAGTTACCTCAAAACCGCGGGAAGCGGCATGCTCTACTCTTATGCCAAAGCCACCGGGCACATAGTAACGCTCTATGGTACCTACGCTTGGAGCAAAGCCCTTTTTGGGATCCTCTGCGTTGATCCTACACTCTATAGAGTAGCCATTGAACTTTATGTCTTCCTGCTTGTATCTCAGTGGCTCTCCCGCTGCAATGCGTATTTGCCACTTGACTATATCCACACCAGTAATCATTTCCGTTACAGGATGCTCCACCTGAATACGGGTATTCATCTCAATAAAGTAAAGGTTGCCGTTTTCATCTGCTACAAACTCCATAGTACCTGCGCTGTAGTAGCCGATCTCCTTTGCTGCCTTTACCACCAACGAACCGTAGTACTCCCTTTGCTCTGGAGTTAGCAGTAGAGAAGGAGCAATTTCTACCAGTTTTTGGTTTCTCCTTTGAATGGAGCAGTCCCTCTCACCAAGATGTATAACATTTCCGTATTTATCTCCGAGAACTTGAAATTCTATGTGTTTAGGGTTCTGTATGTACTTTTCCAGTAGGAGGTCTCCCCTTCCAAAAGCCTTTTGGGCTTCGTTGTAAGCAAGTTCGTAGTTCTTCAAGAGTTCTTCTTCATTTCTACAGATCCTTATACCCCTTCCACCACCACCAGCGGAAGCCTTTAGCAGAACAGGAAATCCTATTTCCCTTGCTATATGAAGGGCTTCCTTTTCATCCTTCAAAATACCATCGCTACCGGGCACAGTGGGAAGTCCAACCTTTTTGGCAATCTCCTTAGACCTTGCCTTATCTCCCATTAGCTCTATAACCTTCCAGTGTGGACCTATAAAGGTAATACCCTTTTCTTCGCAAAGCCTTGCAAAATGTTCGTTTTCCGCCAAAAATCCATAACCCGGATGGATAGCTTCCGCCCCTACTTCCAAAGCCAGATCCACGATCCGCTCTGCATTCAGATAGGTATCCAAGGGATTTACCCCTATCATGTACGCTTCGTCTGCCATCTTCACATGTCTTGCGGTGGATTCAATTTCGTTGTATATGGCTACCGTCTGTATTCCCAGTTCCTTGCAAGCCCTTATGATCCTACAGGCTATCTCCCCTCTGTTGGCAACCAAAACCTTTTTAAACATACCTGCCTCCTACTTCACAATCTCGATCTTGTATTCAATTGGTGCCACTTTGTTGATCATGTATGCAACGGAGCATGTGCCCGGGTCAAAGATGGTTTTATCAAGGGCTTTTTTTACATCCTCCTCGGACACATCCCCTTTAACTTTTACAAAGAGATAGATTTTGGTGAATACCTTTGGATAGCCTTCTGTGATCCTCTCTGCGTCCGTTTCTATTTCTATGTGCTCTGTGTGTTTGCCTTCCTTGTGAAGGGCTTCATAGAGGTGTATTCCCACACAGCCCGCTATGGAGTGGAAAAGCAGTTCAGGAGGTCTTATGCCCCTACCCTTACCACCCACATAACCTGCAGCGTCTATGTGCACTTCTCTTCCGGCTTCACCAATGCTTACAAAGTGAAAATCTTCTTTTTGGACCGCCCTAACCTTCATACGAACCTCCTAAAAGGAAAATTTTTAGGGCTTAATATTATA
>JAEMPM010000156.1 GCA_022759285.1 Thermocrinis sp. | reverse complement strand
GTGGTCCAAGGGAAATTTTAGCACCAGATACAGATTTTAACTATCAAACCCAAAAGCCAGAGTTTGCAGAGTATGGTATTCTGATGCCTGTTTTTGAGGTAAAATATAAAACTGCAAAGGAACCCTTAGAGGAGAGGGAAATAATGTGGGTTGAAACAATAGATAAACTACTTGAAGATGAGGATTTGAGAAGGTATTATTCAGAAAAAGCTAAGCAAAGGGCTGAGGATTTTAGGATTGAAAAGATAGTTGAAGAATGGAAGGAGGTTCTGGGATGAAAAAGTATATTAAAAGGCTGCTTGAAGAAAAATTTTCTCCCTATTTTATAATGGCTTCATTTTTATTGAGGACTGGAATATCTTTACCTTTTAAGTTTGAACGACATGGAATTTTATTTAGGATGCACCCTTCTAGCATTACCCTTGGAATATGGAGAGGGCGTTATTCTATAGAAGCAGATAAGGTCATAATAAATAAATTAATTAGAGAAGACTTTATTTGCTTTGACGTAGGAGCAAATATTGGTCATTTGTCCATATTAATGGCAAAGAAAGCGAGTAATGGGTTAGTATTCAGCATAGAACCACAGCCTGGAGTATTCGCTTATTTGTTAGACAATATCCAAATTAACAGTATAGAAAATATAATCCCTATAAATATTGCTATTTCTGAAGAAGATGGAATTACAGAGTTTTATTCTTTTAACTACGCTGATGATCAAAGTGCACTTGTTATTGACAAGCAATGGAAATTTAAAATGGTTAAGGTTCTATCTTTAAGATTAGACAGTTTATTAAAAATACTTAAACTTAATAAAATTGATTTTTTAAAAATAGATGTGGAAGGGGCAGAGTTATTAGTATTGAGGTCTTTAGGAGAATATATTAGTAAAGTAAAATATATCTGGTTCGAATTTATTGAAGAAAATTATCGTAAATTTAATTATAATGGACAACAATTATTGGATTTTTTAGATAGACATGGATTTTCTGTTTATATGCTATCTAAGAATGGTTCTCTTTATAATATCAAAGATTCTCAAAACTTAAAAAACTATTCAGGCAATCTATTGGCAGTAAAAAATGAAGGATACCCAAAAGTATCAATCATCATACCAACTATTGGTAGAAAAAGCCTAATAAGAACATTAGAAAGCGTTCTAAATCAAACATACCAGAATTTAGAAATAATCATAACAGATGATACAGAGGAGGGCAAGGCCAAACTATTGATAGAGAAATATTTAACAGACCCAAGGATTAAATATGTAATAAATATAAAATACAAACACGGACCAACTGGAAATAAAAATAATGGATTAGATTATGTCACTGGTGAATACTTTGCAATAGTGGATGATGACGATATTATAATGCCGAATGCTATTGAGGAACTTTTGAATGTTGCTCTTAGAGGAAACTACAGTATTGTTTTTGCCAATTGTGTAGATAACATAGAAGGAAAATTTACCGGATTACATTATGGAAAGGATGAAGAAGTTTCTTGGGTAGATTTTTTATGTGGACGATATGAAGGTGAATATTTAAGTATTATAAAAACTTCAATTTTGGAAAATGATAGATTTAATGATGAATGCTGGGGAGGAGAGGGAATATTATGGTTTAGGCTTTTGAAGAAGGTGTGTGTTGGTTTTTATTTACATAAGGTGTTAAGAGTATATTCGATCGATAATCCGGATAGAGTTACTTTTCAGGGTGTTGAAAAAGCAAAAAGAGCGTATTTAAACTATGTCTTATTCTTACAAGAATTTGGAGATGATATTAAACGTTATTGTCCCAAAAATTTTATAAGATTATCCTTAATCGGAATTTACTTCTCAGCTTTGGCTGGAGGATATAGACAAGCTTTTAAGCTATGTACAGCTTCAGTGAAAGTATATCCAAAATTATTTTTTATACCTATCGTCTGGACATTATTTTGTATGATTTTGCCAAAATCACTAGTGATTCAATTTTATGAGAACTATTCAACGAGATTTAAAAAGCTTTTAAAACATATCTTGCTTGGAGGACGTTCTAAATGAATAAATTTTTGGAGGATTTGAAAGCCGGCAAAGAAAAAATCTGTATTGTAGGGCTTGGGTATGTGGGTTTGCCTTTGGCGGTTAGTCTTGCGGAACACTTTAAAGTGGTTGGCTTTGATAAGAACTCAAAGAGGGTAGAAGCTTTAAGGCAAGGGATGGACTATACAGGCGAGGTGGAAAATAAGAAAAAGCTTTTAAACCCTAATCTTTCTTTTACTGACGATCCTTCAGCAATAAGAGAATGTAAGTTCATAATTGTGGCAGTGCCTACGCCAGTGGATAAGTTGAAGAATCCAGATCTGTCCTTTTTAAAGTCTGCCTCGGAAGTAGTAGGGAAAAATCTAACAAAAGGTAGCGTCGTGGTTTATGAATCTACCGTCTATCCGGGGACAACAGAAGAGGTCTGCGTGCCAATATTGGAAAAGGAAAGCGGTCTTAAATGGAAGCAGGACTTTTTTATGGGATACTCTCCAGAAAGGGTAAATCCGGGAGACAGGGAACATACCATCGAAAGAGTTATAAAGGTAGTTGCAGGAGATATGCCGGAAACCTTAGAGTTAATTGCAGAGGTTTACGGAACTGTGGTTAAAGCAGGAGTTTATAAAGCTCCTGATATTAAGACAGCAGAAGCGGCAAAAGTAATAGAGAACATTCAAAGAGACATAAACATAGCCCTTATAAACGAGTTAGCCCTTATATTCCATAGACTTGGACTTGACACAAGAGAAGTTTTAAAGGCTGCAGGAACTAAATGGAACTTCTTGAGGTTTGAGCCGGGGCTTGTGGGAGGGCATTGCATTCCGGTGGACCCATATTACCTTGCTCATAAATCTTTAGAAGTTGGTTATGTACCAGAACTTATTTTAGCAGGAAGGAGAATAAACGAAGAAATTCCCATTTATGTAGCCCATGAGCTTGTAAAAACGCTTATTAAGGCAGGAAAGCAAGTAAAGGGTGCAAAAGTTTTAGTGCTTGGGATAACCTTCAAGGAGAATGTACCAGATGTTAGAAACAGCAAAGTTTTTGAAGTTATAAAAGAACTTAGAGAGTTTGGAATTGAACCCGTGGTCTATGACCCGATAGCAAGGGAGGAAGAAGTAAAAGAGGAGTTCGATATAGAGCTTGAAAAGGATTACAAAGCAAAGGCTCCTTACGATACCATTTTGTATGCGGTAAGGCATAGGGTATTCCTTGAAACATTTACCTTAGAAGGGCTTAAAATTCTGTCTTGTGAGCCATCAATACTTTTTGACATAAAGGGGGTTTTTGATAGGAAGGATGCGGAAAAATTGGGTTTCATATATTGGAGATTATAAGTTCTACATCAAGCTTTGGCTTGCTTTTTATCTATACTCATTAACCGTAGGGATTTTAGTCCAGTTTGTGATTTTGCCAATAATTTTCCCGTCTGCCCACTGGAAAGATGGGCTTATGGTGGGTGGGGACTGGATCCAGTTTCACACGGAGGGAATAGAAATAGCAAAAAGAGTGCAGCAAGAAGGATGGAATGTATGGACCTTAAGGCATCCAATTAGCGGGCAAGCCATGTCTGGCATTGCTGGACTTTTTTACGCTCTTTCAGGAATTCACAAACCTTGGGTATTGCTACCTTTTAACGCCTTTTTGCATGCTTCTGCTGGACTAATCTTATACATACTGCTTAGACTTTTAGATATTTCTAAGAAAACTGCCCTTATTTTTACAATTCCCTTTATTATTTTCCCTACTTCCCTGACATGGGTATCCCAAATACATAAAGATGGGCTATACATACTTGGAATGTATTTAACTTTCTTGAGTTTGGCTTTGGCGTTTTACAACGAGATAAAGAAAAACGTAATTTCCATACTTGTGGGCATATTAGGTGCTTTTGTATTTTTTACAGTGGGTCGCGAGTATGCTCTAAAGATTGTCTATTACTTCTATGCCCTCTTTTTGTTAATTTCTCTTTTAATGGCTACCATAAACTTGGTTTGGAAAGGAAAGGAATCATTTCTAAGGTATGGAAAAACTGCTTTTATATTTCTTATTATCTTCGCAACCTATGGACTGCTTCAGCCACAACCACAGACAGAATCACAACAACCACAGACAGAATCACAACAACCACAGACAGAATGGTATTGGAATCCTTACATATCTGATAAGATAGAAAATCTCTTTTACACTCTTGCGGTATGGAGAAATGAGATTTGGGCACGGTATTTAAGCGGTCATCCAGGGGCTATTGATGAAGATATAAAGTTTAGAAGTGTGGGAGACTTTATTGAATACACTCCGAGAGCCTTGATGGTTGGTTTCTTTTCTCCTTTTCCAAGGTTTTGGTTTAGTCAAAGCTCCACAACCGGTGGAACAATAGCAAGGTATATAACGCCATTTGAAGCAATTTATCTGTGGTTCGCATGGCTTTTATTACCTATAGCTCTGTGGTTCCACAGGAAAAAACTGTGGTTTTGGCTTGTATTTTTGATGTGTTTAGGCTTTATATGGTCTCATGTGGTAGCAGAGCCAAACGTGGGACCTATAGTGAGAAAAAGATACGGTTATGTTATGCTATTGTCTGCAGTTAGTTATTCTACTGCTGTGGAGCTATGGAGAAGAAAAGACAGAAAAGAATAGTTTTCTCTTCGAACACTGCCTTCAGTCTATACAACTTTAGACTTCACTTGATGAGGGCTTTAAAAGAAAAAGGCTATGAAGTTATAGCGGTCTCTCCGGAGGATGGTAAGTATTCGGAGTTATTGAAAAAGGAATTTAATTTTTTTGCAGTAAAAAGCTTAGACAGAAAGGGGGTAAATCCTATTAAAGACTTCAAGCTATTTTTTGAGTACTTTTTGCTTTTTAGAAAGTTAAAACCAGACCTTGTTATTAACTTTACCATAAAGCCAAACATCTATGGCTCCATATCCGCGGGCTTGTTGGGGATACCATCAATAAGTGTAATAACGGGGCTTGGGTATACGTTTATAAGAGAAAGTTGGCTTACCAAGTTGGTAAAATTTTTATACTGGATGGCTTTTAGACTTAATAGGGCGGTTGTGTTTTTAAACTCTGAAGACCTAAACACATTAAGAAATATATCAAAAGAAAAAAGTTTTTTAATTGAAAGCGA
>JAEMPM010000139.1 GCA_022759285.1 Thermocrinis sp. | reverse complement strand
CTTCTCACAGAAGGGAAAATATAGGAGAGCCTATGAAGAACATAAGAGATGCAGTCAATGAACTCGCTCAAAAATATCCGCACCTGCTTTTTGTATGGTCCTTACATAAAAACCCTTCAGTGAGAAAGAGCATCCTTGAAGATTTCACCAAGCCCTCGGATAACTTAGCCATAGTGGAGCCCTTAACTTATCCACAAACCATTTATTTGTTGGAGAAGTCAGTGATAATCATCTCTGATTCAGGCGGGATTCAGGAAGAAGCCTGCACGCTTAAAAAGCCTTTGCTAATAACTAGGAACACCTCCGAAAGAATGGAAGTCGTAGATGTTGGTTTAGGAAAAGTGGTAGGCACTAATAAAGAGAACATAGTAAAGGAGTTTGAAAACATCTACAGAAATCTGGAATATTACCAAAATCTTACTTTTGAGAATCCTTACGGAGATGGAAAGGCAAGTGAGAGAATAAAGAACTTCCTTCTCTGTGATGAAGTGAAAAACTTTATTTCAAACTACGAAGAAAATTATAGGGAGGATTTACATGAGTGTGCTGAGGCTAATTCCATCGGTGGTGCTTATTGGTTTTAGTGCTTATGCCTATGATTTCAGGCTTGAGGTGGGTGGAAATTATGAATATCTTAGCCCAAATGCTACCTACGGTAGCTGGAAAAGTGGCTTTATAAGACTTTACCACAGACCTGTCCAGGGTTTTACCTACTTTTTGGAGGGTGGAGTTTTTAGCAGAAAGCACGAAGGCGATGCTGCGCTTGGTGTTCTAGGTGCTTACAAGGATTGGAGTCCATGGCTTTATACATACACTAGTTTCTCTACTGGAAGCAACAGCACCTACCTTCCCAAGTATAGGTTAGACCACGAGTTTAACTTTAAGATAGGAGAAAAGAGGAATATAATCCCTTCCATAGGCTTTACATACATAAAATACTACGATGTTCACAAGGCCTACATAACTTATCCAGGAATATCCTACTATGGAGAAGGCTTTGTGATAACTTACAAACATTTTATGAACAGAAGCGACCCGGGTAGCGTAAATTCTTCTTCCGACCTTGTAAGTATAGGTATAGGACAAGAAGGGAAAAGTTGGACATATCTGGACATCTCTTACGGCAAACAGGCATACCTTGTTACCTACTTGGCAAACCCACAAGAGGTTAGACAAAAGGCCTTATACATATCCCTTTCTCACAGGCACTGGATAAAGAAAGATCTAGGTTTATTTGGAGGTTTAAGCTACTTTAAATTAAAAGAGGGATATGAAAAGTATGGCTTCCAAACAGGCATATTCAAAGATTTTTGAGGTAGAAAAACCAGTAATCGGTTACGCGCGTTTTGGCAGAGTTTTAAAGTTCAACAAGTACCTTTTTATGCTTCAGCTTACGCTCTTGGTGGTCGTATTTGAGTTTTTAGTAATTTTCTTTCTTGAGGATTACTTTAAAGCTTTATCTGACATTACGAGGAAAATTTTAGAAGGTAGCTATACCGCAAGCTATAAGTTTCTAAGCTTTAAGCTTGAGTATTCCATACCACATGGCAGACTACCTACCTTGCAAGAATCTTTTATTTACCTTCTTGTAAGTTCTTTATCCTTACTATTTCTAATAAGCAGATTCAACCCACTGTCCAAGTATATTTCCGCGTGGCTTATATACATAGCATTTGTGTATTTTGTGTCATCCTTTTATTTTGTGTTTTTTTTAGACAGTTTTCCTTATACGGAAAGAGATTTTGCTGTGCTATATATTCTTCAGCAGACTGGAGTTTTCCTATTTATACCCATCCTTCTTGCTCTTTCTTTGTCCTTATTTACTTTTAGCTGGTTAAATCTTCTGCTAAACGCAATTACTATAGCTCTTAGTCTTATGTATTCTTCAGTTTTTGGTGGTCTTAGGTACATAGTATTTGCTTACACCTTGAAAAGTTTTTCTTACATACACATGCCTGCAATGTTCTTTCTTTTCGGTCCACTCATTGACTTTATATACATAGTCTCTTTTTACTCCCTTTGTCTTTACATGACCATAAAACTTCTTCAAAGAAGGCAGGAGGCCTTCTACCAGTGGGGGTTCTGATATTTTTTCTAAAAACATACATGGTGTTTCTAATGTTGGTTCTCCTACTTTATATCATAAGACATTATACTTTCACCTTAAACAGAGCTTTCGGCAAACAAAGACTCTACTATCAGGATATATTGGATGAAGACCTACCCACGGTATCCGTTTTAGTTCCCATGCATAACGAGGAAAAGGTAGCGCGTCATATATTGGACCTTCTTGTTGCATCAGATTACCCAAAGGAAAAGTTAGAGATCATACCAATAAACGATCACTCAACAGATAGAACCAAGGAGATTCTTGAAGAGTATGCTCAAAAATATCCTTTTATCAAACCTTTGCACAGGTATGGAGACTTACCAAGAGGTAAGCAAAATGGTTTAAATGATGCCCTAAAAATAGCAAAGGGGGAGGTCATAATAGTTTATGACGCAGATTACCTGCCACCCAAAGGACAAATTAGAACTTTAGCTATAGCCTTTAAAGATCCTCAGGTGGGTGCAGTTATGGGGAGGGTTGTGCCCATAAACGCCGAGAAGAACTTGCTTACAAGACTCCTTGACATAGAAAGGTCGGGTGGCTATCAAGTAGACCAACAGGCAAGGTATAATCTAAACCTAATACCTCAATACGGAGGAACTGTGGGTGGTTTTAGAAAAAGTACGGTTATAGAGCTAGGAGGCTTTGACTCGAGGATTCTGGCTGAAGATACGGAATTAACATACAAAATGTATCTAAATGGCTACAAGGTAGCTTATGCCAATATTGCCGAGTGTTATGAGGAAGCACCGGAGGACTGGAATGTAAGAGCCCGGCAGTTAAGAAGATGGTCGAGGGGACACAATCAGGTGATGTTTAAGTATTTTATCCCTACTATCCTTTCCAAGAAGCTTAATCTTTGGCAAAAAATAGATGGCTTGCTACTTCTTGCTATATATATGCAACCTTTTTTGATCTTTCTAGGTCTGCTCGATTCTCTTTTACTCTTTTTCCTAGGAGAGATGGAAATCACGAGTTCTTACCTTTTTTTACTTTTTATGTTTGCACATAACTCCTTTGGAAACTTTGCTCCCTTCTTTGAGATAGGCACTGCGTTGGTGCTTGATGGCTCAAAAGAGAAGGTTTTTCTTTTACCTTTGATGTTTCTCGAGTTCATCTTTAACATTATATATGCATCTTTGGGATTCTTTGATGCACTAATAGACCTGATAACTAAAAGAACTGTAAGCTGGCAGAAGACTGAAAGGTTCAGAAATGCCTAAAGTCATTCTGCTAATAGCTTTATTTTTTATCCTTTTATTTTTATTACCATTCGTTCCTTCTCTTATTGAGCTTTTTCTAAAAAGAGATGCAAAGCCTATATCCGTAGACCCTGAGCGTAAGAAAGAACCTGACTACTTTGGAAAAAGTTTTATGTATCTTCTTTCCACTGCTCTAAAGGACTTAAAAATCCAAGAAGTAGAGAAGTACAATTCTGTCTATTTAAAGCTCAAATTAAACAGAGAAGAATGGGTAGGTTTTTTAAACGATGAGAACTTGGCAGAAAACACGCTAGATACTCCTGTAGTTTTCACTAAGGATACTGTTTTTTTGCAAAACCATACATTCAAAAGGGAATTAGTTGTATTTGGAAACGCTGTATTCAAAAATACATGTATCGCAAGAAGTCTGTATGTGCAGGGAAACTGCATTATAGAGGCACCCGTTCGTATTGCAAGATGGGTGCATGTGGAAGGAACTCTTATCACAAAGTCTAACGCAGACTTAGGTGTAAGCGTTTATACCCGTGAAATGAAGATAAGAGGCTGGACAACCTTTAAAAGAGCGTATGCCAAAAAAATAGACACATCAGACGACCCTCTGATTGATAAAAAAAATGTAGAAGGGACTATAAATTTACAAGGGAATTTTAGCATAACAGGTAATATAAGTATAGGTGGGAAAGACAGACCTGTTTTTGTGGATGGAGATCTCTTCTGCGACGGTGATGTACAAATAGAAGGGGATGTATGGATAAAGGGGAATGTGTTCAGTCAAAAGAGCATAACTCTTAAAAATGGAGTAGTGATAGGTAGAGAAGGTAAGGTAAAATCGGTAGTGGCAAAAGGTGAGATACTTATCAAAGGACCTTTTAGGATTTACGGGTATATACACAGTGAAAAACGGGTAGAGGTAAATCCGTGAGAAGGATATTTATTCTTTTTATTATACTCGTGCTTTTGTTTATCATCTTGAAAATGCTCCTGCCCGTTTATTCTCTAGGATGGTATGAGGATATAGAGGTACTGGTAGTTTATGGAGAGAAGAGTTATCAGGTGGACGCTTTTGAAAGTGTGCTTGAAGAAGAAGGAATACCTCATAGACTTGTGGATGTAAAAAGCCTTTTATCAGTAGACCCAAAAAAGTTAGCTAAGCATAAACCTGCGGTTATTATCCCAGATGGAACTTTGCAATACATACATCCAAACGCAGTAGAGTGGTTTAAGGATTATCTTTCGTACGGAGGAAGCTTGCTAATTTCTCAAGATGCGGGTATAAGAAACCACGCGGGTGCATATTTAAAGTCGGCCATTTTTAGCCCTCTGCTTGGTATAAACTACATTCTATATGACAAATTAAAAGCGGACAGTTTCTCGGAAGGATATGTAAAGATAGTGGATAGCAATCTTGAGATAACTCCAGGTAAGATAGATAAAGAACAGAGGCTTATAACAGGATACCTGTATGGAAGGCTAATTTATCCTTATGCTAAAACAGAAGACAATGGATTTGATGGGAAAACTCTTGCGTTTGTAGTAGATAAGAAAGATAGCAATGAATACAAAGCATTAGTGTGGAAAAAATACAAGGAAGGATACATTTTTTACTCTTCCTTACCTCTTGGATATCTTAAAGCTCACTCAGATGATATGGTTTTGAGGTCTGTCTTAAGATACTTTCTGTTCAAGCTGGTAAAAATTCCTCACCTTATAAATACACCAAAGGGCAAAGGAGGACTTGTTATAAACTGGCACATAGATGCTAGCGTTGACTGGAAATCTATTCCTATGATGTTAGAAAAGGGTTATATTAGAAAGGGTATTGAATATTCCTTCCAT
>JAEMPM010000108.1 GCA_022759285.1 Thermocrinis sp. | reverse complement strand
GGACCATTCCCTACCTACGCGACCCTTCAGGGAGTTGATAGAATAATCCCGGTGGATGTTTATATACCAGGTTGTCCTCCACATCCTCAAGGGCTCATATATGGTATACTTCAGCTCCAAAAGAAGATAAAACAGATGGGCGTTAAAAAGTACGACAAAGCCTTCGAGGAATTCAACAAAGAAATACAAAAGCAGGGACTTGTCCCTACAGAAATCCAAGTTTGAGGTGCTATTATGCCCTGGATGAACAAGGTTTCCGCAGACAGGATAAAGCAAGAGTTTAAGGATGTAGAGGTAGAACACACTGAGCATACAACCAACTTACATGTGAAAAAGGAAAAGCTTTTGGAGTTTCTTAGCTTTCTCAAAAACAAAGAGGGCTACAAGCACTTTATAGACTTTTTCTGCATGGATTTTCCTGACAGAAAGGAACGCTTTCAGGGAGTATACATACTCTACAATCCCGATGAAAACGAAAGGGTGATTGTAAAGACCTGGGCACAGGATGGAAAGTTGCCCTCCGTTCAGAACTTATGGGCATGCGCCAAGTGGGCAGAAAGAGAAGCGTACGACATGTTTGGTGTGGAGTTTGAGGGACACGAGAACCTCCGGCGCATGTTCCTGTGGGAGGGTTACCCTTACTTTCCTCTACGAAAGGATTTCCCTCTGCGAGGTATTCCCGAGGTAGAATTGCCTTCTCTTACGGAGCTTATGCATGGAAGAACAGATCCACCTAGTCACGACTATGAGCTGTTGCATACTCGGATTGCCACCCTTGAAGACTTAGAAAGAACGGAAAAGGCAAGGCTTCAGAAAAAAGCCCAGCTCGTTTTAAACTGGGGACCTCTGCATCCGGGAACTCACGGTACCATATGGTTTTTGTTTGACCTAGATGGAGAGAATGTAGTTCAGTGTGATGTGATCTTAGGGCAACTTCACCGAGGAATGGAAAAGATCGCAGAGAATCTTCATTACTTTCAGTTTCTGCCATACACAGACCGTATGGATTACATATCCGCCATTTGCAACGAGTTGGCTTATGTGAGCGCAGTAGAAAAGCTCTTGGGTGTGGATGTGCCCGAAAAGGCAAGGTATATAAGGACTATGTTTGCAGAACTGCAGAGGATAAACTCACACCTCCTCTGGCTTGGCACGGGTGCGCTAGATCTTGGAGCGCTGACTGTCTTTTTGTATGCCTTCAGAGAAAGGGAAAAGATCATGGACATCATAGAAGGGAACGCGGGCTATAGGCTAACTTCTGCCTTTTTGAGGATAGGCGGAGTCCATTATGACTTGGCGGAAGGAACGCTGGATGTGGTGAAGGCTTTTATCAAAGATTTTCCTCAAAGGTTAAAGGAATACCATCAGCTTCTTACAAGGAACAGAATATGGCTCAGAAGGACCAAGGATGTGGGAGTGATTACTAAGGAGGATGTTTTTAACTACGGCTTGACAGGACCAGTTGCCAGAGGGTCTGGTGTACCCTACGACATAAGAAAGCTTGAGCCTTACGCAGCTTACGACGAGGTGGAGTTCGATGTGCCCGTGGGAGAGGTAGGAGATGTCTATGACAGATATTTGGTGCGTATGGAGGAGATGGTTCAAAGCTTACGAATTGTAGAGCAGTGTGTAAGTAAATTGGAGAAACTTCCAAAGAGTGCTCCCTACATAAACAGAGAGCATCCCGCAGTTATGGCACCCAAGGAGGAAGTATTCAAGAGCTTGGAGAGCATGGTTAAAAACTTCAGGATAGTGGTGCATGGAGAGAAGGCTCCTAAGGGAGAGGTTTATGTTAGCGGGGAAAACCCAAGGGGAGAGTTGGGCTTTTACATATACTCCACAGGGGACTCAAAACCCTACCGTCTTAGGATCAGGTCTGGTGCCCTTTATAACCTTTCCATCTTTCCCAAGCTCATCGAGGGCAGGACTATTGCGGACGCCATAGCCCTCTTGGGAAGCTTGGACCCCGTGGTTGGAGAAACGGACAGGTAGGAGGAGTAAAATGACGGAGTTCTGGGTTAGCTTACTAGTCACAGTAATAAAAGTCTTTGTAGTACTGGGTGTTTTTTTAGGAGTGGGATCTTATTTGACCTGGTTTGAAAGGAAGTTTGCGGGTCATATGCAGGCAAGGCTCGGTCCCAAACTGGTAGGTCCCTTTGGTCTACTCCAACCCTTAGCGGATGGATTAAAGCTTTTAACCAAGGAGTCTATAGTTCCCGCCAGTGCGGACAAGGTAGTTTATTATTTGGCAGTAATCTTGGCATTAGTGCCAGCCCTTATGCTCTTTGCAGTTATCCCCTTTGGTCCAAGCTTTAAACTCTTTGGGGTAGAGGTCAAACCTATAGTGGCTGATGTGAACATTGCAGTGCTCCTTGTTTTTGCCTTTGGTTCTCTGTTGGTCTATGGAACCATATTCTCCGGGTGGGCTTCTAATTCCAAGTATGCCTTTTTAGGCTCCTTGAGAAAGGCGGCGGTAATCATAGGCTATGAGGTAGTCCTTGGCTTTTCTGTACTTGGGGTGATCCTACTGGCAGGCACAATGAGTACCACGGGCATAGTTCAGGCTCAGATAGAAAAAGGCGTGTGGTTTATAGTCTATCAACCTGTTGCCTTTGTGTTGTATCTCTTCTGTATGTTGGCAGAGGCGGGCAGGGTTCCATTTGATATTCAAGAGGCGGAGGCAGAGCTGGTGACAGGCTACAACGTAGAATACGGCGGTATACGCTTTGGCGTTTTCCCATTGGCAGAGTGGTATTTGAACGTGATGGCATTGTCTGCCCTTGCGGTGGTGCTCTTTTTGGGTGGTTGGTCTGGTCCCCGCATATTTGGACCTTTGTCTCCTTACCTTTGGTTTTTAATAAAGATGTTCGGACTTGTCTTTTTTGTCCTTTGGCTACACTGGACGCTACCAAGGTTTCAGGCAAAGGACATCACAGAAATTGGCTGGAAGATCATGCTTCCTTTGGCAGCTCTAAACGTGGTTATAACTGCATTCGTTTATTATTTTGTATAAGATGTTTAGGAAAATTCTCATAGCGAACCGAGGTGAGGTGGCACTTAGAATCATAAGGGCTTGTGAGGAACTGGGAATAAAGAGCGTAGCCATCTACTCGGAGGCAGACGCCAAGTCTTTGTACGTAAAAAAGGCTGACGAGGCATATTTGATCCCGGGGGATCCAATAAGAGCGTATTTGGACTATGTTAAGATCGTGGACTTAGCCAAGTCGGTGGGCGCGGATGCTATACACCCGGGCTACGGCTTTTTGGCGGAAAACGCAGACTTTGCCCGGTATTGCATAAGCCAGGGTATAACCTTCATAGGTCCATCTCCGGAACATATAGAACTTTTTGGCGATAAGGTGAAAGCAAAGAAAAAGATGGCTGAACTTGGCATTCCCACAATCCCTGGCTCCCCGGAACCACTTAAAAACTACGAGGATGCTCTGCACTATGCAAGGGAAATAGGATTTCCTGTCATTCTAAAGTCAGCTCATGGTGGCGGTGGGAGAGGGATGAGGGTAGTTAGGTCCGAGGAGGAGCTTCCAAGACTCTTTGAATCTGCTTACAGAGAAGCGGAGGCCTTCTTTGGAAAAGGTGATCTTTTCGTAGAAAAGTATCTGGACAATCCCAAACATATAGAGGTGCAGATAATCGGAGACAAATACGGAAATGTTGTCCATCTTGGAGAAAGGGACTGCTCGGTACAAAGAAAGCATCAAAAGATCATAGAGATTACCCCATGCCCTGTTCTTCCCAACTCTATAAGAAATAAGATGCTTGGGCTTTCGGTCAGGGCAATGATGCAGGTGGGATACGAAAGTGCGGGAACCCTTGAGTTTTTGGTGGATCTAAAAACAGGACAGTTTTACTTTATAGAAATGAACACACGCCTTCAGGTAGAACACACTATAACTGAGATGGTTACTGGCATAGACATAGTGGAAACTATGATAAGGGTTGCCATGGGAGAGCCCCTACCCTTTACGCAGAACGAGATCACCTTCAGGGGCTACGCTATGGAGTTTAGAATAAACGCAGAAGACCCAAGGAGAAACTTTGCACCCGCACCGGGTAAGATAACCGCCTACTACTCCCCTGGTGGACCTGGTGTGCGTATGGATGCGGGTGTGTATAAAGACTATGTGATCCCACCGTACTATGATTCTATGATCGCCAAGCTGAGCGTGTGGGCCCTAACCTGGGAAAGACTCTTAGCAAGAGGCAAAAGGGCCATAGACGAGTTTATAGTTCGTGGTGTTCCCACCAACATACCCCTCCATAGGCAAATCATTAGGGACCCAGACTTCAGAAGTGGATACTTTGGCATAAGGTTCTTAGAGGAAAAGCTCCCCACTTACAATTTTGAAGTTGAAGGTGAAAGAGACCCAGAAAACATAGCCTTGGCAATATCCGCCGCCATAGCTGCTTACTACGGATTGTAAAGGATCTCAACGCCTTTGCTTTCCTTCCCGTATATACTCCTTACCTTGACTCTGTATATGGTCTGCTTGTCCTTCTTCCTAAGCTCAAAGGTGTACCCTGTAGTTGTTCCTATCTCTTTGTCTCCCTCAAAGATAACAAACTCTTTAAAAAATCTGTCCGGTTCGTAGGACCAAAGCAGATAAACACTATCTCCCACAATTCTGTATTCAAGTCTTTCCACTTCCTTTATTGGTGGATGGGGCAAAGGTTCTAAGCAGAACTTAACAGGCTTTGAGTAGTCTTTACCTTTCTTGCCCACCACAAAGTAACACTTTTCCACATAGTCCCTTTCTAATTCAACACTCTGGGATGTTTTCTTTCCACTCCAAGGGTTTTCCAAGCTAAAGTACAACTCGTAACTATCAAAACCTTCAAAGCTTACTTTTGCCTTATCTCCATGATAGTCTATCTTTACCACCGGTTCCTGTTCTAAAAGTCCGCCCACACACTGATTAGAGCTTTTCCCTTCCACTCTCTTAACCTTAAAGCAAAAACCCTGCGCAGATTTTTTGACCCATCCCACTTCCTTCCTTTCAAAACCCTTTGGGATGACCTCCCCCTCTAAGCTTCTAAGATAGACGAACTCTCCTAAGCGTTTTATTTCAACTATTGGCGGTTGTAAGGGTTGCGTGCTTGCCTTTATTCCACAGGAGCAGAGAAAAAATACAAAAACACTCCCAAACAAAAAGGGTCTGAACATTAGGAAAAGTTTATATCATTC
>JAEMPM010000117.1 GCA_022759285.1 Thermocrinis sp. | reverse complement strand
GTCAGTTATAGGAGAGTAAACAGTTATTAATCATAGAGCACTGCTCCCTTTGATGCACTTTGAACGAGCTTTGCATATCTTCTGAGCCACCGGCTCTTTATCTCTTTCTGTTTGGGCACGAAGTTTTTGAGCCTTTCTTGGAACTCCTCCTCAGAGATCAAGAGCTCTATCCTTCTGCCCGGTATGTCTATGAGAATTTCATCGCCATCCTTGACTATGCCTATGGGACCGCCCGCAGCTGCTTCTGGAGATACGTGTCCCACGCAGGCGCCGCGTGTACCACCGGAGAACCTTCCGTCAGTGATTAGGGCCACCTTGTCCCCCAAACCCATACCCATGATGGCAGAAGTGGGAGAGAGCATTTCCCTCATACCTGGGCCACCCTTTGGACCTTCATACCTTATAACCACCACATGTCCCGGTTTGACTTTGCCGGACATAATACCTTCTATGGCTTCCTCTTCTGAGTCAAAGCATATGGCTTTTCCTTTAAAGACAAGCATGCTTTCCACCACACCCGCAGTCTTTACCACCGCACCCTCCGGTGCCAGATTGCCAAAGAGTATAGCAAGTCCGCCCTCTTTGGAGTATGGATTCTCTATCCTTCTTATTACCTCTCCGTCTGCGTCCGGTGCAGATTCTGCAATCTCCCTAAGGGTCTTTCCGCTTACCGTCATTTTGTCTGGATGAGGCAAATATCCACCCCTGATCATCTCCTTGAGGAGGGTAGGAATACCACCCACATTGTCTAGATCTTGAATGTGATAGTGGGAAGCTGGGGATATCTTGCACAAGGTGGGTGTTCTCTTGGATATTTCGTTTATACGGTTCAGATCGTAGTCTATGCCTGCTTCGTTGGCTATTGCCAGGAGGTGTAGCACCGTGTTGGTGGAACCGCCCATGGCTATATCCACCGCAAAGGCATTATCAAAGGCTTCTACGGTAAGAATATCCCTTGGTCTTATGTTCTTTTCCAACAGCTCCATTATCTTTCTTGCTGCAGCCCTTGCCAACAGTTCCCTTCTCGGATCTACCGCAGGAATGGTGCCGTTACCTGGCAATCCAAGACCCAAAACCTCAGTTATGCAGTTCATAGAGTTGGCGGTAAACATTCCCGAACAGCTACCACAGGTGGGGCATGCAGATTGCTCTATGAGTTTCAACTGTCCCTCGTCAATCTTTCCGGCTTTTAGCTGTCCTATACCCTCAAAGACGCTTATTAGGTCTGCCTTTTTGCCGTTGACCTCACCCGCTAGCATAGGACCGCCGCTTATGAAAATAGTGGGAATGTTTAGCCTAGCGGCGGCCATGAGCATTCCGGGGACAATTTTGTCACAGTTGGGTATGCATATTAATGCGTCAAGCTGATGGGCTTCTACCACCGTTTCTATAGAGTCTGCGATCAGTTCCCTTGATGGCAAGGAGTAGTGCATGCCGTAATGCCCCATGGCAATGCCATCATCCACCCCGATCACGTTGAACTCTATGGGCACACCACCAGCCTTTCGCACCTCTTCCTTGATGGGTTCCACAAACTCCCTAAGATGCACATGACCGGGGATTATGTCTGTGTATGAGTTTGCTATGCCAATGAATGGCTTATCAAAATCCTCATCGGTAAGCCCACAGGCCCTAAGCAGAGCCCTATGTGGAGCTCTCTCTATACCCTTTTTAATCTTGTCGCTTCTCATGGAGATAAGTATAAATTAACTCTTCAAGATTGCAAACTTCTTTAACCTGAAACCTCTCTCCCTTTTCTGGTACCTCTAAAAAGATTTCCAAGGCATGGCATGGTTTGTGGTTTAGGGCTTCCTGGTAAAACTCTTGAGCTTGGCTTTCCTGTCCCAATGCTAAGTTTGCTAGTGCAAGCAAAAGGTATTTTTCGTAGCAATCCTGAGCGAGCATAAGCCATTTGGTAGCCTCCAAGTATCTAAACTCGGTTATGTACCTAACTCCCAGCCAGAAAGGGTCTTTTTCTTCCAAAAGGTCTCCTTTGCTCAGTTTTTTTCCATCTTTGTGTATAACAATCCGGAACCTTACCCGCATATTAAAAATCTAAATCGTAGTCATCGGGAGAAAACTCCTCTTCTTCTTCCTCTTCCGGCTCGTAGGATTCCACTCTCTTTGTGCTAGAGTAAGTGGAAGAAAGGGTCTTGAACATAGTGGTGTCCTTCATAAAGGCAAGTTTTACTATGCCAGTGGGACCTTGACGCTGTTTTGCTACAATGATCTCCGCTATACCCTCCTCTTCTGGGGAGGGGTTCTTTTTGTAATATTCGGGTCTGTGGATGAAGATAATTAGGTCCGCATCCTGTTCAATCTGTCCGCTTTCCCGCAAGTCTGCCAGTTGTGGGCGCTTGTCACTTCTGTGTTCAACCTGACGGGAAAGCTGGGCGAGGGCCACCACTGGTACCTGTATCTCTTTTGCAAGCGCTTTCAGGTTTCTTGATATTTCCGCAACCTCCTCTTGCCGAGAACTTCTCCTATGGGGTGGTCTGAGAAGTTGCAAGTAATCCACAAAGACTATCTCCACACCCTTTTCCTTCTTTAACTTCCTGCTTTTTATTCTTAGCTCGGTAGTGGAAAGAGTGGGATTGTCATCTATGTATATATCCCTTGAAGAGAGCTCCAAAGCTGCGTTTAGTAGCTTTCCCCAATCTTCCTCTGATATAAAACCCTTCCTTATGTTTTGAAGTGGCACACCCGAAAGCATAGAAAGCATTCTCATTACAAGCTGTTCTCTGCTCATTTCTAAGGAGAATATGGCCAACGGCACCTTTTCTTCAAAGGCAAGGTTAAGAACCATAGAGAGCATAAAGCTACTTTTGCCCATCCCAGGTCTTGCGGCAACTATCACAAGGTCCGAGGGATGAAAGCCTGTGGTTAGCATATCAAGGTCTATAAAGCCTGAGGGTAGACCGGTGATTACTTTTTCTTCGTTTTTTCTCTTTTCAATAATCTCCAAAACTTCGTTGGCTACCTCTTTTATGTGATAGTATCCGCTTATCTGGGTCTTTTCGGATATTTCGTAAAGCTTTTGGGTTGTTCTTTCCACCAAAAGATTAAGGTCGGGAGATTCTTGGACATTCTTCAGGATTTCAATGGATAGGTCCATTAGTCTCCTTAAACCTGCCTTTTCCTTTACGCTGTTTATTGCCTCAAAAAGCAGTGGTCCCTCTGCCGCCTCTTGGGCTAGGGCATACACCAAATCCATACTAATCTTGTCATAAAGTCCAGACTTTATCAGATAATTCCTTAGAACAATGTCATCCCAATCTTTTCCTTTATCTTCCCACACCTTGTAAAGCAAAGAAAACAGTAGTCTGTGAGTTTCAAAGTAAAAGTCCTCTTCACGAAGATACTCAAGGACGGTGGGAATGTTGTCGGGGTCTTTGATCATAGCACCCAATACCGCTCTTTCTGCTAACTCGTCGGTGGGGTATTCTGGGAGCTCCATGGTGGAAGATATAAATATAAACCCTCAATCAAAAATGGACCCACCCGCCAGCAGATGTCCCAATATACCAGTCATGTTAAGATACACTCGATCAAATTCCAGTACCCAAAAGTTTCCTTCTTTTTCCAACCGCCTTTGGAGCACTTGCACTTGTGAGGATGCCTGCTTTATACTTTCGATAAAAAGTAGAGCATTTTCCCTTGTTTTAAACCTACACCGGAAGGTTCTATAGACACGTCCATCCTTTTTAGACATTTCAATTGCCTTAAGTAGCCCTTCCAAAAAGGCTTTACCTACTTTTAAAAAGAGCTCTTGGTCTGCCATTATGCCCTCCTCTTCCATGAAGAGGGCTAACCTCAAGAGCCTGTTGGTAAAGTAATCAGACGGCAAACCAAGAAGATTTACTGAAGTTATTTCTATGTCCTTTAGGCTTGAATAAAGGGTAACATACTTTACCCTTTTGTTCCTCTCTGAGTCTTCCTTCATTACTACTCCCTCTCTACCCTCCTCGTTTAGCTTTTTCATCAATCTTTTTAACTTATCCACATCCTCTACACTAAAGAGTCCATACCTTTCTACCGAAGGAAGCCCATACTTTTCTATAAGCTTCTCTTTTTCTCTGTATGGAAGGAACTTCTGGGAGTCTTTCTCCATTATGTCAAAGACAAAGAACTGGACATCCTCTTTGATGTAAGGGGGATGCTCATCCACGTAGGGGTTTTCTGGTCCTGCCACCTCTGCACATAGAACGAGGTTAGGATGGTCTTCAAAAAACTTGAGGTTTATAAAGTCTTCAACCCTCTCGGTGGTAAAGGGACATACATAACCTCCTCTACTCAAGGCTAAAATCTGGTCATCGTGAAGAAAGATCCGCGTATTGTATCCGTCTACCTTTTCTTCCACAAAAAAAGGATGTGTGAATTGTTCTTTTAGCCCAGTGCTCAGCTGGAAAATCCTGCCTATGTGAGGGTATCCCCAAAGTGTAAAGGACTTAAAAAGGGCTGTACCCCTTGGCACATCTTTAAAGTCATCCAGAAATCTTAGGTATTCTATACCCTTGTAGTTTTCTATCTTTACTTTATTCTTCTTGAGGGCTTCTCTTATCAGTTCTGGTGGTAGCTGCGTCATTACAAGAAGTATTGTAATTATAAAACAGTTCAAACACTAATCCTATCTTTCCACGCCTTAGGCTAAGTAGCTCTGCACTAGCTTTTTCGGTTATCTCCATGGTCATACCTACCCTTTGGCAAAGAGTAGCCATACTTAGAGAATGGCAAACTAACCTGCTTTATGCTGCACAAAGATGAGGAAATATTGGAGCTCTCTAAGGGTTGTTCTCATATTTTCATAGATGCTCCTTTGTCTCGAATTTCTCCTTTCTAAACCCGCTAAATCAATGCCAAGGACCTTCATCTTAATCTTTTGAAAAACTCTTTTAACATAAGCTTGGCTGGTTCCAAAGGCTTATAAACCCACTTTACTCTATGATTAAAGCTAAGATCATCCAAAAGGTTATACTGGCTCATAACCGCCCCTGCCCTTTCATCCTGTGCCAAAAATACCACCTTATCTATACGGACTAAAACCAATGCGTAAGCACACATAGCACACGGCTCCAAAGAAACATACATAGTGCAACCATGAAGATATTTTTGGTTTAGCTTTTTTAGGGCTTTTTTTATTGCCAAAAGCTCCGCATGGGCAGTGGGGTCCCGCAAACTCTCCACCTTGTTATGGGCTTTTGCGATAACTTTTCCGTCCTTTACCACCACCGCACCCACCGGCACCTCTCCAGCATCAAAAGCCCTCTTTGCCTGCCTTAGGCACTCTTTTATCCACCGGTCTTCCATG
>JAEMPM010000037.1 GCA_022759285.1 Thermocrinis sp. | reverse complement strand
CGATTATATTTTTATCCTATGAGAATTATCTTGTTTTCTGGAAAGGGTGGTGTTGGAAAGACTACGATTTCCGCTGCTACGGGCTACAGACTCTCAAAGCTTGGTTACAAAACCATCGTGGTCTCTTTGGACCCAGCCCACAGTCTTGGAGATTCCTTTGATATTCCAGAGGAAGAAAAGATCAAAGCAAAAGGACTACCCATAAAGATCAACGACAATCTTTACATACAAGAGATAGATATTCAAGAGGAGATAGACAGGTATTGGGGTGACGTGTATAGGTTTTTGGAACTGCTCTTTAATACAACTGGGCTAAGTGAGATCGCATCGGAGGAGCTTGCTATCTTGCCCGGTATGGAGGATGTCACCAGTCTTCTGTATGTTAATAAATACTACAGGGAAAAGGAGTTTGATGTACTTATCTTGGACCTTCCGCCCACCGGTGAGTCCTTGCGTTTTGTTTCTATGCCTACTGTTCTAAAGTGGTATATGAAAAAGATCTTCAGGGTGGAAAGAACTATAATGAAGATAGCAAGACCTGTTGCTCAAAGGCTTACCGATGTGCCACTACCCGATGATGAGTACTTCAAAGCCCTTGAAAACTTCTACGAAAAGCTAAAAGGTGTGGATGAGCTACTTATAGACCCAGAGATAACCTCCGTTAGGCTTGTGGCTAATCCAGAAAAGATGGTTCTAAAAGAAAGCCAAAGGGCTATGCTATACTTCAACCTTTTTGGTGTGAATGTGGATGCTGTTGTAGTCAATAAGGTATTGCCACCTGTTTTGAGCGAGTGCGAAAGCATGTCCAAGTGGGTTATAACCCAAAAGAAATACTTAGAAGAAATGGAAGCCCTCTTTTACCCTATACCTATCTTTAAAGTGCCCCTGATGGAGGATGAGGTGGTTGGCGAGGAAAGGCTGAACATCCTTGCGGACCTCATATACGGAGACAGGGATCCTGCTACTATATTCTTCAAGGAAAAACCTTATGAGTTCATAGAGGAAGGCGACGAATACATTGTAAAGTTAAGAAGTCCCTTTTTGAGCAAAGAGGGTCTGTCTGTTATAAAGAGCGATGGAGAGATTGTGGTGCGGTGGAAAAACTTCAAAAGCCACATAATGCTTCCAAGAAAGTTAAGGGATTATGAGCCAGTGAGTGCAAAGCTGGAGGATGGCTTTTTAAAGATCAGGCTTGAGAAATGAGCTGAACTACCTTTTTTAAGTCCTCTGTGAATTCTTTGTCTGCGGAAGGATTTCTCAGCACATAGGCAGGATGATAAGTCAAGAAAACTTTTATGCTTGGGTTGTAAGGGTATGGAAAGATCTGTCCCCTGTATTTAGTAATGGGATAGTCCTTTCCAAGAATGCCCTTCATGGCGGTTGAGCCCAGACAAACCAAAAGCTTGGGTTTTATTATTTCTATCTCCTTTCTAAGATAAGGAAGGCAGGTTATCATTTCCTCCCTTGTGGGTGTCCTGTTTCCAGGTGGTCTTGATTTGACCACATTGGTGATATAAACCTTTTCCCTTTTTAGCCCTACCTGTTCCAATTTGCTGTTTAAGTACTGTCCTGCCCGTCCTACAAAAGGTCTTTTTAGCTTATCCTCTTCTTCTCCGGGTGCTTCACCTATAAAGACCACCGGAGAGTTTGGGTCCCCCTCTCCGAAAACATAGCCACTGGCACCTTCATAGAGAATGCATTTTCTTTCCTCTTCCATCTGTTTGTAGAGTTTTCTCAAAAGCTCAGCCTTATCTTCCTTTTCCTCCTTGACAGGCTCTTCATGCTTTTCTTTTGTTACACCTTCCATTATGTAGACCTCATCAAATCCAAGCTCCCTTAGGGCTCTTGCAGTGGCGATTAACTTTCTTAGGCTCATTTTTCCTTGATTATGCTGAGTATGTATTCAAGAACCTCTTCTACCGTTTTGCTGGTGGTATCTACTATAAGGGCATCCTCTGCGGGTTTGAAAGGATACAGCGGACGGTTAGCATCCCTGTAGTCCCTCTCTTGGATGGCTTTTAGAATATCCTCATAAGAAACATCCATACCCTTTCCTTTTAGCTCCAAATATCTCCTCCTTGCTCTTTCCTCTGGCGATGCGGTGATGAAGAATTTGTAATCCGCCTGTGGGAATATGTGGGTGCCTACGTCTCTGCCTTCACCTACCACCTGAGAGGACCCCACCAGTTCTCTAAAAAACTTTATCATCCTTTCCCTAAAGGCGGGCACTTCTCCAAGAAGGGACGCATACTTTCCTACTTCCTCTCCCCTCAGCTCCTCAGACAGCCTTTTGCCCCTCCAATAAACTTCGGTTTTTCCTACACCAATAACAACCTTGAAATCCTCTTTAAAAAGCTCATCCGGTGATAGTTCTGTGGTTCCCCTTTTATAGGCTATGTAGCCAAAAAACCTGTAAAGAAGCCCTGTTTCTAAGTACGGAATTTCAAGTCTTTGGGATAAAAGTTTTGCAATGGTACTTTTGCCACTGGCGGAGGGCCCATCTATGGCTATCTTCATCAGAAATATCCCCTTCCACCGGCAGAAATACCTTTTAGCTTGATCTCCATATCTGCGGGCTTGTTGGCGTAAGTAATGGCAGTATTGTAATCTATAATACCCTTCCTGTATAGCTCTTCCAAGTGCTGATCAAAAGTTTGCGTACCATAAACAGATCTTCCTTTCTCTAATAGCATCGGAATCTCATCAATCTTCGTAGGGTCTAAAATACACTCCTTAACTGATGCAGTGTTTATCAAAACTTCTACCACAGGAACAACACCTGTTCTATCTGCCTTTGGCACCAACCTTTGGGAAAAAACTGCCACCAAAGTCTCCGCCAATTGAACCCTTATTTGCTCCCTAACCTCTAAGTTGAACATACCAATGAGCCTGTTTATTGTCTCCTTTGCATCCAGAGTGTGCAATGTGGAAAAAACCAAGTGTCCTGTTTCTGCAGCCTGAAGGGCTATCATAGCTGTCTCTGAGTCCCTTATCTCGCCTACAAATATGATATCTGGGTCCTCTCTGAGGGCAGCTCTCAGTCCCCTCGCAAAAGAAGAGGTGTCTATCCCTACCTCTCTTTGAACTATAAAGCTCTTTTCGTCTCTGAAAAGATACTCAATTGGATCCTCTATGGTAATTATTGTTGTTTCTTTCCTACGGTTTATTTCATTGATCAGAGAGGCTATGCTTGTAGATTTTCCTGAACCAGTGGGACCCGTAACCAATACTAAGCCTCTTGTGTTTTCCAAGACTACCTTTCTCATAACCTCGGGCAAACTCAAAGATTCAAAGGGAGGTATTGTGTAAGGTATAACCCGAAATGCCATACCTATGGAGTCCCTCTGTTTATATATGTTCACACGAAACCTTGCTATACCTCTTAGGGAGTAAGAGGTGTCTGTCTCACCCAGTTCTTCAAACTCTGCCATTTTTTTCGCGTTTTTTCCTATGATCTCCTCCACAAAACTCGCCATCATCTTATCATCTATAGGATAAACATCCTCCATACGAACTAAGCCTTTTTTCTTTATTCTTAGTACGGGTAAGGAACCAACCTTTAGATGTATGTCTGATGCGCCAAGCTCAACCGCCTTCTTGAGTATCAGTGCCAGCAATTTTTGCCACCTCTCTAACCCTTTTTTCTATCTCTTGGGCAAGCTCTGGATTTTCTTGCAAAAATTTCTTTGCCTGGTCTCTACCCTGTCCAAGCCTTACTTCTCCGTAGCTATACCACGATCCACTCTTCTTGATAATACCCAACTCTGATGCGGTATCAATGAGGTCGCATAGCTTACATATGCCCTCCCCGTATATCATGTCAAACTCCGCCTCTCTGAAAGGTGGTGCCAGCTTGTTCTTTACCACCTTTACCCTTACCCTGCTACCTATTTTGCTATCTCCCTCCTTTGTGTCTCCAATCCTTCTAACGTCCAACCTCATGTCCGCAAAGAACTTTAGAGCCCTCCCACCAGGCGTGGTTTCTGGGTTTCCAAACATAACACCGATCTTTTCCCTCAACTGGTTGATGAATATTACTGCTGCGTTGGCACTATGGGCTAAGCTCTTTAGCTTCCTAAGTGCCTGAGCCATCAGTCTCGCCTGCTTTCCCACATGGGCTTCTCCGATTTCTCCCTCCAGTTCGTCCTTTGGCACCAACGCAGCCACAGAGTCTATCACAATCACATCCACTGCCCCGCTTCTGAGCAGACTTTCTGCTATTTCTAAGGCTTGCTCTCCGTAATCTGGCTGGGAAATGTAAAGGTTATCCAAATCAACCCCAATTTTCTGGGCATACTTGGGATCAAGGGCATGCTCTGCGTCTATGAAAACCGCAATACCACCTCTCTTTTGAGCCTCCGCTATCACATGCAATGCTAAGGTTGTCTTGCCCGAAGACTCTGGTCCAAAAATTTCTATTATCTTACCCTTAGGTATTCCACCCACACCAGTGGCTATATCCAGGGCAATAGAGCCTGTGGGAATAGCCTCCACCTTTACCCTTTCCGCACTTCTTAGTGGCATTATGCTACCTTTACCAAAGCGCCTCTCTATGGAGGCTAACGCACTCTCCAAAGCTTTCCTCTTTTCCAAAATTTCCTTTTGCTGTTCCTCCATCATAGTTTTAATCTTAACACTCTAGGATTAAAGTTCAAGTATTTTGGGCACCACAAAAAAGCCATTTTCCTTTTCGGGTGCGTTCGCCAAAGCTTTCTCCTGGGAAAACTCCCTTTTTGGAATATCTTCCCTCAAAGGTGTTCCCTCCTGTCCATACCACGCCGCATCTACTTCCTCTGTATCAACTTCATTCAGCTGATTAACAAACTCCAATATACTTATCAATTGTTTTCCAATGGTTTCTTTCTCCTCTTCTGTTAACTTCAACTTTGCCAACTGAGCAACCTTTTCTACTACATCTTCCTTTAGCATGGGATAATCTTTATTATAATCTTTCTCTCTCTTGGACCGTCAAATTCTGCCAAGAATATGGATTCCCAAGTGCCAAGAGTAAGCTCTCCATCCTCTACGGGTACCACCCTTGAGTTGCCTATTATACTGCTCCTTATGTGGGCAGCGGAGTTTCCCTCTGCGTGGGCGTAGTTTGAATCGCTCCAAGGGATCAACCTTTCCAAGGCATAGGAAATATCCCTTATCACATCCGGGTCCGCTCCTTCGTTTATAAATACCGCACAGGTAGTATGAGGTACATATATCAAACAAAGACCGGATTTTACCCCTGATTTTTTAACCTCTTCTTTGACCAGATGAGTTATATTCACAAAACTTGTCTTTTTGGTAGTCCTAACCTTCAGCACACTCATTCTTTAGATA
>JAEMPM010000023.1 GCA_022759285.1 Thermocrinis sp. | reverse complement strand
TAGTCAAATACTTCTTGTTAACTCTATCCTCCGGGAAGAGGCGTAAATACAAGCTGGAAACAAGGTATGGTGCATACTGTTCTTTCAGCAAAATGCCAAGGGCTTCCTTCAAGTTGTTCATAAGCTTCCCTCCTTAAAAATCCATGGGATTTGGTCTAAGCTTTCTATATTATAAACCGCCATAAAGAGCCTTTCTAAGCCCACAGAACAACCAGAAAACTCAGGAATCTTTGGTAAAGCTTGCAAAAGTTCTTCATCCACAGGAAGGTCTCTATCTTTGACCCATTCTTTCATCCTTTCCCTTATCTTTTGAGGATCCCTCTCCTCCGTCCAGCCGTTAGCTATTTCTATGCCTTTTATGTAAAGCTCAAACCTCTCCGCATAGCCATCCTTTACCACTCCATACATGGCAAGCTTTGAAGGGAACTTTATTAAAAAGGTGGGCTTTTCGGAAGATAAACGCCTCTCTAACTCCAGATAAAGCCTGTAAAAGATGGTCTCCCAGTCTTCCTTGTCGTCAAAATCATAGCCATAAGCCATCAGATTGTTTTTTAATATCTCCTCCTCCTCAGATAAGACTATGCCCAAGTATTCTTCAAAAGCTTTCTCCAGCTCCAAAATCTGAAAGTCTTCAAAGCCAAAGAGAGATAAAAGCCCTTTCAAGTCCTCTATGAGCCCTCTGTAATCTGTTCCAATCTTGTAAAACTCCAACATGGTGAATTCGGGTCTGTGCAATCTTCCATACTCTCCGTTCCTAAATACCTTTGTTATCTGAAACATATCTTTGGGAAAGATTGCTAGCAGTTTTTTCATAGCGTGTTCTGGAGAGGTATGTAGCCAGTAGCTTTTCGTTTGACCTTTTAAGGTAAGGTTTACCTTGAGAGGCTCTATATTAGGGTCTGCATTAGGATAGCTTTGCAAAATGGGCGTGGAAACTTCCAAGTACCCCTTTGAACGGAAAAATTGACGTACTTTTTCCACAAAGTCCGACCAGGCATAAAACAAGTTGTGATTCATCATTAGTTATTATATTCAAACCAAGTACTTTAGTTTGCCCAATTAAAAGCTGTATAATTCTTCTGTGTCCGCAAAAGCAAAGGTAATAGTTATAAAAAAATTTCTTGTGGGAGAGTGGGATCTGCTGGCTTACGCTTATGGAACTGTTGGAAAGTGCAAGATATTTGTTAAAAGGGGCTTCCATCCGGAAGAATCTTACTGCGGTTTTTTTGAACCTTTTAATTTGCTGACTATAGATTATCACCAATCAGGAGACATTCTTATCCTAAACGACCTTGTGTCTGCAAAGCTGTACTCTTACTTAGCTCTAAAGAGCTATGACCGATTTTTGTGGATGTCCAAGGTCCTTCACACCATACTGAGGTGGGTAGCTTATTACGATAGCTCTATTTTTAAACTTTTACAAAGTTTTCTGCTTTTGGATGTAAAAAATCATAAAGTGTTTGATATAAAGCTAAAAGTGAGCTTGATAAAGGCTATGGGAATATATAGAAAGGTAGAAGATTCAAGCCTTGCGAGTATAATAGAAAGAATTGATCAAGAAAGTTCTCTTGATAGGTTAGAAAGACTGTGGTTGAGTGAAAAAATCTACAGGTCTATAAACGAGATTCTTGAAGACATGCTAAAGGCCACTCTTGACTGATAGGCTCCTTTTAGTTATATTTTTTCCAAGGGGTATTGTCATGAAAAAAGTTATTTTTCTACTTATGCTAAGTTTTTCAATAGTTGGAAATACCTCCATAACAAAATTGGGTGTGGGTGGACCTGGAAAAGCAAGCGCAGAACCCTCAGAAGTTTACTCCGACCCTTTAAAGGAGCTGGACACGGAAAAGGTAGATGAGCTTATAAGAAAAGAAATGTCTGTAGAAGAAGCCTTTAGGGAGTTGGCAAATATCAAAACTGTTGACATGGTCAGGCCGGACATATGGCCTGTGGTGGGAGTTATAACCTCCGATTATGGTTGGCGTGTCATAGGTGGGCGTAGGGAGTTTCATACAGGTATAGACATATCTGCGCCTTATGGCACACCAGTTAGTGCAGCTGCAGATGGTAGGGTAGTGTATGCAGGCTGGCTGAGGGGTTATGGATACACTGTCATAATCTACCATGGTTATGGTTTTGCCACGTTGTATGCTCACCTTTCGAGTCTGTCCGTTAGTTACGGAGACAGGGTGGTAAAGGCACAGATAATAGGCAAAGTGGGCAATACTGGAAGGTCCTTTGGTCCTCACTTGCATTACGAGGTGATAAGATACGGTATGCGTCAGAACCCGATAGCCTATCTGCCTTAAAGAAGCCCTCTTCTTTTTAGGGCGTCTTCGTATATTCTTTTGTAGAGATGGTTCCACTCAGGTGTCCCTTCCACAATTCTCCTTGAGTAAGACTTTATCCTCTCCCTTACCTCCCTGTCTATTTCTTCCTCTTCTCTGAGGGCTTCCATCAAAATTGTTCTTATCCTAGATCTTATAATATGAGGTTCTTCGTATATTTCTACCGTGTCGTCCTCTAATATTAAATCCTTTATCATCCCTGCTATTTGGTTCATCCTCTCCCTCTTGTTTATGTTTATGTTCATCTCCTCTGCAAGCTTGCTCCTAACAGCTTTGTAGGCGGTTCTGTAGTCTAGGCTTGCCTCCTCCAATAGATGCATTTTCTCCCTTAGAATTTCTCTCGTTTTCTCATCAAGAAGTTTTTCTTCCTCCTCTACCTTTTTGAAAATGCCGATTATCTTCTTTTTAAACACATAAGGGTCCTCCGCTTCGATGATCTTCTCCTCTGTTAGTTCTTTTATAATCCTATCTGCAATGCGTTCCACTAACTTTTCAGGCAGTCTCATAATGTGTTAATTATATCACAAGAAGCTCTCCAAAATTTCCCACACTTCTTGCGTGTATTTAGTTTCCTTGTGATTTATTATCAATGGACTTTCAACTACAAGCTTAGGATTTAGGTTCTTCACACCAACTATGCGAACCAACTTAGCATGTTTGTCTATAAATGAGTGAAAAAACTTTAAATATGCGGGCTTTATGTTTAAATTTTCCATAATATTACAAGCTTCCAAAAGTCTAAAAGAGGGAATAAGTAGGTTAATAAAACCTCCGTCTTTCAAAATATAAGCACTTGCCCTCAAAAAATCCTCCAGTTTTCCATAAGTTTCTGTATGATACGGATTATTTTCTGTTACACTTTGTTTTGGGTAAAAGGGTGGGTTTAGAACCACACAATTTACACTCTGGGGTTTTAATTTTTTGTCTATTTCCTTAACATCTGCCTCTAAGATCTCCACCTGATGCTGAAGGTGATTATTCTCCACATTCTTACGTAATAGCAAAAGCATGGTTGGGTCCCTTTCCACGGCAAGGACCTTGCAGCGAAATTTGAGGGCTATGGGTATGGATAAGGCACCAAATCCGGCACCAAGATCTGCCACTATGTAGCTTTTTTTTATACCTTTAAGAGTTGATAAGAAGAGAATCTCTATTACAGAAAACCTATGTTGTTTTGGCTGGATAAACCTTACCTTTCCTCGAAAGAACTCAAACTCTTTAAATCCTTCCAAACCTTTCCACTAACTCTAGGAGCGTCCTTGCCCTCTCTATTTGTTTTGTTAGCTCTTCTATTTCTTCCATTGTTTGTGCAGTAGCAAGCTTTCTTGCCCATTTTTCAAACTCTTCCTTTTCTTTTCCTACATCAATTTCTCCTATAGTGTATGCCTCTTCTGCCAGTATGATCACCTTCTCGGGGGTCACGTCCACAAAGCCATAGGTTACCGCAATGCCATCTTCTACCTTTCCGTCAAAATACACAAGACCGGGCTTTAGAAGTGTCATCAAATACATGTGCTTTTCCAAGACGCCTATTTCCCCCTCTACAGTGGGAATATTTACCGAATTCACTTCTTTAGAAAAAGCTAAACCTTTTGGCGTTACGATTTCAACCTTTATCATGGCAAAGAAATTATATCACACTGGTATCCTATACTTCTCTTGCGTTAATAAATCCACACCTACCTGTAGGTTTTCAATCCAGTTTATAAAGCGCTCAACCATTTCTTTGCCCTTGAATATGGCACCGTGTTGAGGAACGATCATCTCTATATCTAGCCGACGGACCATGTTTGCCCAGAACTTGAAAACTTTGTTGCTTGCCATGTATCTCTTGTGAAAGCCTTCCATATATTTTATGTGTTCGTCAAAGTTTTCCACAAAGAAGTAATCCTGTCCCAGGCTTGCTCCAAGGTCTCCAGAGAACAAGATCTTAGAGCAAGGGTCATAGACCTGAAAGTTGCCTGGGGAGTGCATAAAGTGAGCGGGGAGTATTAAAAGCTCACAGTCTCCACCCAAGATTATCTTTGTCCCACCATCGTCTATGGGAATAAGCCTATCCTCTAACTGGCTATCAAGCCCAAAGTGTGGCAGAAATCTAGTCCAAAGTTTAGATATGTATGCCTGTGCCTTTGTAGTCATCAACCAACCGTTTATGGATGCCACTATGTCTGGGTCCTGATGGGAGAGGAAGATGTATTTTATCTGGCTTGGGGGAACGTAAAGAGAAATATCCGATAAGAGCTTAGAAAAGACCTTATGACCTCCTGGGTCTAAAAGCATTCCTTCACCTTTGTGAACTATGAGCACTTGGTTTGCCTGCACCGCACTGGCGGGCGTTAGCTCTTCAAAGAAGATAACCTTGTGCTCCGGTGTGTTGTAGATTAGCCTCTTAGTTTCCATATTACACCTCCATGGTTATGAATTTTAACGTAAGGATTATGAACCATACAGTTTACTTTCGCCCGGTTATAAAGAATTCTTGGTTTGTATGAACTTTTTCAGGACACCAAACCTTGTGTCTTCTTCGGGTTCCTCCAGTGTGGGAATTTGACAATCCACCCTACACAGAGGTTTTATGGGAATGCTGAGTATGATCTGTTCTCTTACAAGGTCTGCCAGATTGAAATTTTCCTCATCCTCCAAAAAAAAGACATTCAGGTCCTGTGCCTTTAGGTTAATTGACGGCTTTTCTGGATACTTTTCTAACCTTATAGCTTCCGTGCTCTCAAGATCTTTTATAAAAGGGGTTAAGCATCGACTACACTCAAGCTCTATGCTTCCCTTTATGCTCAGATGCACCTCGTAGCCACGGGGTGCCTTCTCTATCTGAACCTCCACTTCTACAGGTCCTTTTAGTTCTCCCAACTCTGGTGGCAGGTCTAACTCTTCAGGTTTTATTTTGTAAAAACCTGAAAAGCGAGCGGTTGTTTTGAATATCTCCTTGAGATTAAGTGTAGGCATAGTAGGGTTTAAAATAATCTGCGGGTATTTTTTTTCAAGGAGGTTT
>JAEMPM010000061.1 GCA_022759285.1 Thermocrinis sp. | reverse complement strand
AAGAGTAAGTCAGCCCTCCATACATATATCCTGTTACAAGTCTTTGCTCTTTATCTATTTTTACCCGGAGTTATCTCAAGATCTCCATCGGCTACTTTTACATATCCTTCTGAGAAGCTATCTGCTTTTAACTTGTCATAGAGAATATAGTTATGCCAAACAGAGGAGTAAAAACAGCAGACCTTAAATATGCACTTGCATGGTTTTTATGCCTGCATCTTGAAAAATTAGCAAACTACCGCCGCATAATAGATAATCCTTAAACCACTCTCTACTGCATTTGGATGTATATGCTGCAAAACGCCATCAGGAATAATGGTTGCAGGTTTATACTTAGACAGCTGTTTAGGATTTACCGATAAAAGAGTTTTTATATCTACAACTTTGTAAGACACACCCTCTTTTCCAAGAATGCTTCTGAAAGCATCTACTTGATAGTTCTTTTTTCATAAACTATCAACACCTCTATGTTTTTATCCCACTTTAGAAAATAAACAGACATCAGCGTCTTTGACGCAACAAATGAAAGTATAAATAAACAGGAGTATGAAAACAGCTTTTTTCACGGCTTTATCTCCACTTGCTTTTCACTGTGTATGTATCCATAAATCTTAAAAGGTCCTTCGATAAACACCTTATCTCTTGCTATTAATGATTTCACCTTACCTTCTTCACCTACTACAATTCCATTTTTAATAGTTACGTTTCCCTGGCTAAATACATTTCCCTTTATCCATACATTTCCTTCTATCTCTATATCATCATCACGAAAGATATTTCCATTTATGACAAGCTTTGTATCAACTATTTTGTCTGATGTAGTTATCTCCTGTGCGTATGCTCTTTTAAAAAACGCCCGACTTTTTATCTTTATTTTGCGTGCATAAACGTTTACTCCTAGATTTGCGTACGAATTTACAATAAGAGTTCCTTCTACATGTACCCACCTTGCAATGCTAACAGGTGCGTCTATAATACAATCTCCCCTTACATATAAGCTTCTTATAACACACGCATTTTTAAACACAGCATTTCCAAATACAACCAGCTCTCTTTTAAAAGCATGACTTTGCAGAAAAACAGCGTCTTTAGTAAAGACTATAACATCATCTACCGTTTCTCCTAAAAGACTTTCATCACTTAAAAAACCTACCCATTCTTCTCTGTTTAGCTTAAGTTTTAGATAGACAGGATTAAGTTTTTCTACTTTTTGGATTTTTAAATCATTCAAAGCAGTAGTAAGAATGTTTATAAAGCTTTTTCCAAAGTAATCAGGCTCTTTTCTACGCCCGATATCTATAGGTATAGGCTTTGCATCTTTTTTTAGAAAAAGTTCAGCAAAAGGAAGAATAAGAGGCAGTAGTAAAAGCACAAAAAATAAACCTGCTATCAAAACAATTTCATGCATTTCTAAATCTCTCTGTTTTCTGCCAAGCTACAGTTCTTTTTGTGATAATATCCATAACTGCATCGATGAATCCTAAAGATGTATATATGATGTTGAAGATAAACTCAAAAAACATCAAAGGTAGAAGAAAAACTTTCTGCCTTGAGCCGTCAAGCACTAAAGCAGTTCCTATTTCAAAAAATGGTGCAAAGTTGCCAAAACAGTTGTATGCAAACATAAAAAGCAGAAAAAGATAAGAATTTACAATTTCTGTCTCTCCTAAGAAAAAAAGCAAGAAAGAGTCTATCAAGCCTAAAAAAATCAAGAAAGGTTGCATATATACAGCAAGAAGCAACAGCCCATCCATTTTCTGCCAAAAGTTAAGCTTTTTAGAGAAAATTGTATGCTTGAAATACTTAAACATTACTTGGTTATGTCCTCTTGACCATCTTCTCAGCTGCCTAGCCCTTACATTCCAATCTTCCGGTGCCTCTTCGTAGCACTCTGCATTGTTAGCATAAGCAACTTTGTAGCCATTTAAGTAGATTTTATATGTCAATTCCGTATCTTCAGCTAAAACTCTTGCATCAAATCCGCCAAGTCTCACTACTAAATCCTTTCTAAATCCACCTACAGTTCCGCCATATTGAGGTATTAAGTTTAGATTATACCTTGCTTGCTGGTCTACTTGGTATCCACCTGACCTTTCTATATCAAGTAGTCTCGTAAGCAAATTCTTGTCAGCATTTATAGGCACAACTCTTCCCATGACTGCGCCTATTCGAGGGTCTTTAAAGGCTACTGCTAAGGTTCTGATCTGTCCCTTAGGAGGCAAATAATCTGCATCATAGACTATTATGACATCTCCATTTGCTACTTTTAAAGCATCGTTTAATCCGTTTTGCTTACCTCTTGGCAAATCTCCATATCTATGTAAAGGTTTGATAAAAGGATATTTTCGTGCATAATCTTCGATGATTTCTTTGGTTTTATCTGTTGAGTGATCGTTTATTGGTATAACCTCTAGCTTTTCCTTTGGATAGTTTGACGCAACGATAAGGTCTAATATATGACTTGCTACTTTTTCTTCGTTATGCATGGGAATTAAAACGGATACTGTAGGCAGGTCTTCGTCTAATAAATCCTGATAGTAAAGTCTTTGCTTACCTAAGGCTCTGTTTAAGGTGAAGATATAATGTCTTACAGTATAAAGCAAAAGGATCAGCATTAAAAATACCATGTATGCTTTTAAAAAGAATATTAAAAGCCCCATTGATAAAAGGCATCTTGCTTTCTTTGAAAAAGTTTTACAGTTGCATAAAGACAAAGTGAGTAGAAGGAGACTATATATACAAAGTCAAGCAGTGGTCCAAAGAGAAAGAACATAGCAGGCATATGTATGTAAGAGAAATTTTCCAAAACATAAGCAAACACTATGTATCTAAGACCGCCAAAAACTGAAGAGTAGATGAAAGTAGCAGCTATAGTAATTGCATTTAGCAAAAGATTCAGCCAGCTAAAGGCAAATATTGATAAAGAAAGGGTAAGTAGAATAGGTATGAATAGAAAGGTTGTGGTTTGTTGAAGAATATAGAATATAGCAAAGTCTTTTTCTGTATAAGGAAAGTTATTTAGAAAAAACACAAAATAGAGAGATGATATAAGATACACAAGTGCTGTATATATAAACGATGCAGAAATATACTTAGGCAGTGAATTAAATTTGCTTGTGAAAAACAGTAGAGACGAAAGACTTATAAGAAGATAGACAAAAGCTTCCTGTAATGTAGGCAGTCTGCCCGGCGGTATGGAAAATTTAAGATTAAAGCTTAGAAGTTTATAGCTTTCAGTGTAGCTGTTTTCTAAAACTTTTTTTGTAATATCAGACAAAACGCTAAAGTAATCGTCAAGAAAGAAAATTGCTATTGTCTCAAATACGGCTATCAAGAATGTAAGCTGAAATAAAAGAAGATATTTGTTGAACTTTAAAACTCTACCAAAACGTGCATAACCAATTACGGGCTTTTCTACCTTAAAAATCTTTGAATATTCCTGCTTGAAATCCATATTTTTCATAACCGTTTTCTAATTTCAGATAACTTAAGCCCCCAAACAGACCTAAATCCTTTTTTATCCAATGTCTATGCATAAGTGATATACTTAAAGATTTTTGTCCTATTTCTTGTGGATTTGCCAAGTATGTAGCAAGATATGCTTGTTTTCCATAAGAGATATCTAAATACGTCCAACTTTTTCCTTCCTGTCCTACACCAAAGCTTATAAGGTCTGAAGAAGAACTTACGTTGCCCGGGTTGCTTTTGTTAATGAAATGTTTATATGTTATTACAAAGCCATTTCCATAGTAAGTTATTCCCGGATAGACTATGTAATCTTTATGAACGTCATAGTATTTTGCATATGTAAAGCCTATAGAAGAAACTATATTTCTTTTTTCTCCTACCTTAAAATTAAACTCTTGGCTTAATCTGTACTTAGGAAGATAGATGCTATTGCTTGCAGTAGAAAAATTTGTATATGTATAAAGCCACGAGTTCCAATCCTTATATGCCCCCAAAACACCAAATACTGCATCGCCTTCGTGCTTTCTGCTAAAAACATCACTTTCTAAAAAATAGGTAAAATCTTGAGAAGGCCTATGATAAAATCTTATAAATCCACTTTTCCAGCTTCCGTAAGTATTATTTGGACTAAGATACTCATAATTTCCGCCTGCTTCAAGTCTAAAATCATAAGCATAAGCACTAAAACCAATAAGCACCGCCAATGGAATTAGCCTTAACGCATTCATGCAAGCTTTCCTTATAATCTCTCTCATAGTTTAGTATGAACTTTTTTGCCTTATCACAAAGAAGAAAATTCTTTATCCTTTCACTTGCCTTTCCGTCTCCGTATGGATTTTCAAAAGTAAGTTTTTGATAATATTCCAAATTTTCGTAGATGTTTTCAAACTCCCTTACTATATTCTCCTTATCAGTGTCTACCACTTTTCCTAAGCCAACATCTACAACCTCCATTCTTTCTGAGACATTTCTTGTAATCAGTAGTGGCTTTTTAAGAGTGCAAGCTTCTTCCTGTATTCCGCCTGAGTCAGAAATGATTATCAATGATTTTTCTAACAAGTAGACAGTTTGCGGGTAAGTAAGTGGCTCTACTATGGCTAAGTTATCCGGCTGCATGGTGAAATCTTCAAGAACGCTTTTTCTCACAAAAGGATTCTTATGTAAAGACCATACAAAAAGCAAATGCGGATATTTTTTAGCAAGTTTGTTGACCGCATCTCTTATATTCTTCATAGGCTTTCCTATATTTTCTCTTCTATGAGATGTGATAAAGACTATCCCGCCATAAGTAGATATATCTTTCTGTATTAACTCTTCTAACTGCTTTTTTATACTTTCTCTATCAAGATATTTGATTGCCATATAAATAGCATCTACTACTGTATTGCCTGTAAGCACTATACGGTCTTTTGGAAAGTCCTCTCTTAGGAGATTTTCTACTGCCCTTTTTGTTGGTGCAAAAAACACATCGGATAGCCTATCTGTAAGTATTCTAAACATCTCTTCCGGAAAAGGTGAAAACTTATCATGGCTTCTCAGCCCTGCCTCAACGTGTAAAACAGGAATTTTGTTTAAAAAAGCTGTATATGCTCCTGTGTAACAACTAAGAGTATCTCCCTGAACTACCACGCAGTTTGGCTTATACCTTTGTACGGCTTCTTTTAAAGACTTTACCATGCAAGCTGTATTTTCTAAGAGGTCAGAGTTCATGCAGCCCAAAAAATCTGCCTCTATCTGAAAAAACTCAAGAACATGCTTGACAAGGTCGTAATGCTGTCCTGTAGCGACTACTTTGACATTAAATCTGCTTTCTTTTAGTGTATTGATTATTGGTGCAAGCTTTATGGCTTCAGGCCTGGTTCCTAAAATTATAAGCACATTCATGTATTAACTCTCTATGTTTCTCTTTTTTAGAGAAAATTATATCAAAAATTGCAATGATAGGAGCTCCCCTCTGTATAGACAAATATTCCACATATAGTAAAATATCTGTCTATACAAAC
>JAEMPM010000120.1 GCA_022759285.1 Thermocrinis sp. | reverse complement strand
TCTGTCAAAGAAAATCCTTTAGATCTCCATGCATTAGTTTCTTCCAAAGAAAGATCCAATTCTTGTATTATCTTAACATCTTCCGTATTAAATCCTAACTTTCGCCATCTATTAGCAGCTTGAGGCTCAAATCCTGCAACCTTCCAAGTTTTTGCTTCCTGAATACTAAAACCATATCTTATCCATTCGTAAGCTTCTTTTATAGTAAACCCCTCTTTCCGCCATAGGCTCAATTCTTCTACCAATTTTCTTAAAGGTTCGAAAGAGAGTGTTCTGCCAGCTCCTTCTATGAAATCTATAAACTCTTCTATAAGTTCAATCTCTGCTCCAATCAAAGGCTTTAGGTCATATGCTGTAAGTCCTACGTTTTTTATTTGTCTCGCTTGCCTAGGGCTAAGTCCCAATTTTTCAAAAACATAAGATTCTTCAGGTCCAAAGCCTGCATTATACCATCTTTTAGCCAGTTCCCCGCTTCTCCATCCCGCCTCTACCCATTTCTTGGCTTCATTAAAACCAAAGCCAGCTTTAATAAAAGACTTAGTTTCAGCGGGAGACAAACCTAGGTTTCTCCAATTAGTTTCCTTAGATATTCCGTATCTCATCCATTCTTTTTCTTCGTAAT
Source organism: Thermocrinis sp. (assembly GCA_022759285.1). Taxonomy (GTDB): domain Bacteria; phylum Aquificota; class Aquificia; order Aquificales; family Aquificaceae; genus Thermocrinis. Next base: position 4,867 of record JAEMPM010000120.1, on the reverse strand, counting down.
CTTCTTCAACTTTCGTTTCTGCTTGCTCATAATAGACTTCTATGTTTAAATCACCACTTAGCCATCTCTTTAATTGTTCATATCCCCACCGTTTTTTATAATCTCTTGTCAACAAACCTTTAAGCAATAGAGAATATTTTTCTGGAACCTCTTGGGGTATTTCTATACCTTTTGTGACTAGCGCGTTAATGACTACTTTATCAGTTAAGCCTTCAAACGGGTGTTTGCCAAAAACTAGTTCATAAACTATAACTCCCAGATGCCACCAGTCAATTTCTTTCCCAAAATAACCACTTAACTCTTCAGGTGCCATGTAATGAGTAGTACCCTTGAATCCAGTAGTCTGGACTTTTGACAGATCCTCTTCTAAAGCCCTGGCTATGCCAAAGTCTGTTAAAACCAAGTCTAACTTGTCTTTGTCCCTTATAAGTATATTAGCGGGCTTTAAGTCTCTATGGATTATGTTGTTTTTGTGTAGGACATTCAAAGCCTCAGCTATTTCCGAAACTACCTTATCAATTATTTTTTCCTTCTTTGCAATAGTTTCGCCTTTTAATTGATTTAAAAGGTTTCTGAGATCTCCATGTTCAATATATTCCATAATTTCGTAATAGCGCCCTGTTTGTTGGTCATAGCCAGTATCGTAAATTTCTACTAAGTGCTCTTTGTAAACTTTTGATATTTCTTGGATTCTCTTCAAGTCAACCTTAGGACTTAAACCTTTTCTATACAGTTTTAGAAAGGCTTTTATACCATTACATTCAAGAATGTAGTTGTCTGCCTCGCCTCCCTTTACTGGCAACTCTTCAAGGATTTTGCATCCTCTAAATGTTTTTAGTGTCGGGATCCCTTCAGTGTGTTCTTCCCTTTTTTCTATTCTCGTTATATCTTCTATCTGTGTTTTATCGTTTTCTAGATTCACCCTGATACCCTCCTATAACAAGAAAATTATAGACTCCTTTTAAATGTCTTCTTGTCCTTTTCCCAAGTTTGCCATTCAATTGATTTTCTCTTTTCTTTCTTCTCGTAATAAAACCTATCCTCGGGTTCCATTATGTTTTTGAGTTCCAAAGCTATCCCGTTATTCCTTAAAAATTCGATAATTTCCTTTTGGTTATTACACCATTGCTTAGCAATAGCTTTGTCTTTTTCTTTTTCATACATACTTAAATTGTTTTCATCTTCCACATATCTAACAAACTTAAGAGCAAGTGTTCCTTTTTCATCCAACCTTATTCTAACGACATAATCTTCTCCAAAAGGTGTATTTATTTCCACAACTTCTCCTTTTTTCAATTTTTCTATTGCTTTGTCATTTACTATCTGATAACCCAGTTTCCTGAGGCTTTCTGACAAATATCTGGAAAGTCTGTCTATATCTTCTTTACTTATAGATTTTCTCTCTTTCTTTTCCATTAGATATCTTGTTATTCTTGAGTTAAGATCTTTGTATTCTTCCTCACTAACTGTCTCTTTTTCCAAAAAGGCATTTATTTCTTCCTTCAGGGATTGAGGTAAATCCTCATTCAAGTACTTGTTTATCATTTCCTTCAAAGTTTCTGATTTAACAAACTGTTTTTTCTTCCTTGCGTATACGTATTTAATCTCTTCCAATATTAAGTTTATTCTAAATTTATCATCAGACTTTAGCAATTCTTCATACAGAAACTTAAGTCGTTCCGCTTCAGTCTCTGAGATCTTTTTTAACTTCTCATAGTACTCTTTTGCCTCTTTTTTAATGTTTTCTATCTCATCTTTCTCATCTATCTTCGTTTGCTTCCCTGAGGTGCTTTCTTGTTTTTTCTCTTCCTTTATTAATTCTTCTCTCAAAAGGATGTTAGATATTTCCTCTTTATCTTTTGCAAAATATGGTAGTTCGTAGTAAATTTTCTTCAAGCTTTCTATGTCCATATTTTCTCTCGCTTTTTTTATTTCCTGTTCTTTCTCTATATACTTTTCAATCTCCTCTTTTAGTTTTTTACATTCTTCAGGAACTTTATCCACAATTCCTTTAAGTGCTTTTATATATGCTTTTTCTCCAATTTCCAAGTCCAATAGTTTTATAAAAGCTTTTACATTAAACAATAATGCGTTAAAGTTACTCATTTTATCATCCACCCACTGAGTATGCATCGGTGATCTAAATATATCCAATGTATAGCTTGATAAAAAATCATCTCTAAACCTTTTCAATATCTCAACCAATTCATTAATGTTTTTAAATTTATTTTTATGTGCAGATATAAGCTTAATAACATCTTGTATGGATTCATCCATCTTTTCTTTAAGGAATTTTTTATTTTCTCTAAGAATTTGCTCTGGGTCCTTTTCCACCCAGGTCCATGTATAAGTAACAGCACTACTCATTACGAGTTCCCCTGTAGATTAAATATACACTACATTGTTTAAACTTCACCTTATGATCGCTGGTAGGATACCTCTATTCAAAATATCAACCAACTTTAGCCTTTACATTCCCTGACCCAGTTTCCACTTCACCTTATATAGCTACTTTTCTTTTTTTAAGCTTTCGTATATCAAAGAGGACTTTCCTAACCTGGCGATGGGCGGTGAATAGGAAAAGACTTGTGGTAGATAGCAGTGGGCAGGTGCAGGTAAAGGATGTTAAGGTAGATGCTTGCCCTTTTGGATGGTGCCTTTTATGGCATCCTCAAGAACAACACTTCCATCCAAGTAGGAAGCGTCTACATCGTTCTTCTGAGAGGCAAAGACAAGTGGGGTATACGAGTAGGCAAAGCGTATGAAAGGGAAGTTGTGTATCTTACCCGCCTGAGGCTGTTCTAAAAATCCCTTGTTGGGACCGTCCCCCCAGCCTCTAAGGGAACTAACCCTTCCCTCACCCTGTCCCACGCTCCCTTGCGGGAGGAGAGGAGCACTTTCCTCTCAAGAACAGGGAAGAGGAGGGCTACCTTCAGAACCTGCTGGACAATGGCAAGGATTTTAAAATACTTCCCGTCTTCAGGGTTCCTTCCATTGGTCCCACAACGGGTATCCAGCAAGCCCTGAAAGCTTTGCATAAGGAAAACTATATCACTCTTCAAAAACTTCTCAATAGGTTTGTATTTTTAGAACAACCTCTACCCGCCTTGACATCAGAAGCCTTTACTACTTTTTACTATTGAGTTAGCACGTCCTCTTGTATCTTCTTGAGGAAGTATCTCACACCATACTCTTTTGCAACTGGGTAATACTTTTGGGTTAGTGTCCGTGCAAAATCTATACTTACATTCTCACCCAATCTCCTTAGCTCCCGATAAGCTATTTCAACAAGATCTTCAAAGTCCAAAGAACGGAAGGGAACTATCGCATCAATTCTACCCAAAAACTCAGAAGTGATTTTAAAGAACCTCCCACCACCAAAACTTATCACTGCCCCTTCAAGAGCTTTTCTCACTGCAATGTCTATCTCTATAGGGTTAGAAAGCGTTTCCATAATCTCTGCTATCCTTTGGTTTTCAAGGTTTGAGGTTATGATAACTATTGCCCTCTGAAGGTAGTAAGCATATCCTGTAGAACGCTCTATAACATAGCCTTCATCCAGTATTTGAAGTAGAACCTGATGAAAGTCTTGATCTGCTTTCTCTATCTCGTCTATAAGTATGACCAGCTTGGGATTTTGACTGATAGCTGAAGGCAATAGCCCACGTGTTTCCGAGCCTAAATAACCCTTTGGGGAACCAAGTAGCGTCCAAAGTGAGAGTCTATCTGCATACTGATTTGCATCTATCCTCAAAAAGTTATAGCCCTCTTGACTGAGCCAGCTGACTAAAGCCTTAGCGGTTACTGTTTTGCCCACACCAGTGGGTCCCACAAAGAGGAAAGATGCCAAAAGTCTGTTTCTTCTCGGGTCTCCTCTGTTTGCAAGTCTCGTGTTAGCAGTAAGAACTTTTTGAATGGTATCAATAGCATAGTCTTGTCCTACCACCATCCACTTGCCATACTCTGCAAAATCTAAAGTTTTGGGCGGTCTTACCTTCGCCATTAGCTTCCTCTTAAGTTGGGAAAGTCTTGCTGTTACATGCATAAGCCAGTTTGCAATAACTAAACCTAAAATAACAGGCGAAGTAAAAAAAGTAAAACTACCCATGAAAAGAAACAAGTCCGAGAAACTTTCAATTACATTTTGGACAAACGCCATTATAGCCCAAATAAGTATCGTTATCCCATGGCTTAAAAGTGACTTTTTGAAGAAACTCAGCCTTGACCATGTTCTGTAGAAAAACTCCTTTTTCCGACTTAGTACGGACAAAGCCCACATAACAAATAAAGAGAAAATGTAAGAAAAAAGATAAATTTCGAAAGCCACTGAAAAGTCTTTAGAACTTGAAAATCTCCCTTTAGATATAAGAACAACCTTAAAAAGCACAGGTATGGCAAAACCAATTACATATGCAACTGCAAGAAAAAGACAGTCCCTCCACATACCCAACACTCCTTTCCTACTATCATTCTACCCTTTTTTCAGAAATAATGTTCATTAGAGTCTTCCAAGAAGTTGAGGGATTTGATGTTTGAGTAATTTAGTCTCACAATCTGCTAGGAAGATGTCAACTTTTGTCATCTATAGGCTGGGCTGGTTGATGGCTAGGGCATGAGATAGCTCTGATACGCTTAGAAATATGGAGATAAGACAAGTAATAAAAGAAAGCCTAAGCAAAGGAAACCGTCCATAGATGGTTAGTTTCTTTTATCGTCATTTATACGATCATGAATCTGAAAAGTTGACGTCCTCAAATATACTCGAGTGCCACACAGTTGGTTTCCATACGGGAGAGTTGATCCACCAAATAGTTCATCTTATGAAGGCAAACCTTAGGGCAGAGTTCCCCTTTGTATAGCCAAATAT
>JAEMPM010000001.1 GCA_022759285.1 Thermocrinis sp. | reverse complement strand
TTGTGCCCCCGTCGTCTAGCCAGGTCCAGGACACCGCCCTTTCAAGGCGGAGAACGCGGGTTCAAATCCCGCCGGGGGTGCTTAAAAACACCATGGGTAAAGAAAAGCTCCTCTCCGAAGAATACAAAGCAGAAGATATAAAAGCAGTAACCGGTTTAGAACACGTCAGAATAAGACCCTCTATGTATATAGGGGATGTGGGAGAGAGGGGTTTGCATCACCTTATCTGGGAGATCCTGGACAACGCAGTAGATGAGCATATGGCTGGTTATGCGGACAGGATCTCCATCATTATCCACGAGGACAGCTCTGTAACCGTAGAGGATAACGGAAGGGGCATACCAGTAGATATCCACCCTGAGATGGGTATCCCTGCGGTGCAGATGGTTTTTACTATACTAGGTGCTGGTGGAAAATTTGACAAGAAGGCATACAAATACTCTGGGGGACTTCACGGAGTAGGTGCATCTGTGGTCAATGCCCTCTCCGAGTGGTTGGTGGTAGAGGTCTACAGAGACGGAAAGATTTACAAGCAGGAGTATATAAGGGGTGTGCCAGTCACTGAAGTGCAGGTAGTTGGTTCTACCACAAAGAGGGGTACCAAGATAACCTTTAAGCCAGATCCAGAAATTTTCGAAACTACCAAAATCAAATTTGATATAGTAGAAAAACGTGTAAGGGAGCTCGCCTATTTAAACCCAGAGTGTAAGTTCTTTTTAAAGGACGAAAGGTCTGGTAGAGAGGTCTTCTATCACTTTACAAAGGGTATAGAGGAACTGGTTTCTTATTTAGCTCAAGGAAAGGAACGTCTCTTTGAAAAGGTTATAAGAATAAAGGGAGAGCAGGAAGGGGTTTTGGTGGATATAGCCTTTGCTTACACAAAGGATTACAAAGAGATAACAGAGAGCTTTGTAAACAACATAAAGACTGTGGATGGAGGTACTCACGTAACGGGTTTTAGGTCTGGGCTTACCAAGGCCGTTATGAGGGCTCTGCCCAGCTTAAAAATTCAAAAGGAGTTAAAAGAAACCATTACGGGAGATGACCTGAGGGAAGGTTTGGTGGCGGTCATCTCTTGCAAGGTGCCAGAGCCTCAGTTTGAGGGGCAAACTAAAACAAAACTGGGAAATCAAAACGTAAAGAATATAACGGAATCCATAGTTTATGAACAGCTTTCTGATTTCTTTGAAGACAACAGGGATATCCTCCGGCTCATAGTGGAAAAGGCAATTGAAGCGGCACTGGCGAGGGAGGCGGCAAAGAAGGCAAAGGAACTGGTCAGGAGGAAATCTCCTCTGGAGGATACCACACTGCCCGGTAAGTTGGCGGACTGCTCTGAGAAAGACCCGAAAAAATGCGAGCTCTTTATAGTGGAGGGAGAATCTGCTGGAGGTTCTGCAAAACAGGGAAGGGACAGGAGGTTTCAGGCGATCCTCCCTTTAAGGGGTAAAATCCTCAACGTGGAAAAGGCAAGGCTCGACAAAATCCTCTCCAACGAGGAGATAAAGGCAATAGTCAGCTCCTTGGGTACAGGTATAGGAGAAGATATGGATCTTTCCAAACTCAGGTATCACAAGATAATACTCATGACGGATGCAGACGTGGATGGTTCCCATATTAGAACCCTTCTTTTAACGTTCTTTTACAGATATCTGCCAAAAATAATAGAAGCGGGTCACCTTTACATAGCCCAGCCTCCTCTCTACAGGGTAAAAAAGGGGAAAATGACCGCCTATCTTAAGGATGACAGAGAGTTGGAAGAGTTTTTGATGGAACATATAAAGAAGGATGTCCTTCTGAAGGATGCGGAAGGAAAGAAGTATAGGGGAGAAAAGCTTTTGGAGCTTTTGAAAACCCTGAAGGAAACGGAGGAGGGCTACAGACTCTTAGTAAAGAAGAAGGGAGAGGAGATTTTGGAAAGCTTGCTAAAGGTTAGACTCAGGGAAGAAGACCTGAGAGATCCAAGTCTGTTGGAGAAAAAGATACGGATCTTGAAAGAACACCTCAAAAATTATGAAGTATCCACAAGGTTTAACGAGGCTGAATCTGCCTATGAACTGATGTTTGTTGATAAAGCCATAGGTAGAAGAGTTATAGTGGATACTGACCTACTCTCTTCTCTTACATACAAACATCTGTTGGAAGGCATTCCAATAAAGGCACCCGTGGAGGTGACCTTTGACAAAAGAAGTAAAATCATAGACAATCTTCACTCTCTCTTTGATGGAGTTATGGAACTTGTAAAGGGCAGCTTTGAAATTCAGAGATACAAGGGTTTGGGTGAGATGAACCCAGAACAGCTTTGGGAAACCACCATGAATCCTGCCACCCGGAGGCTTTTGAAGGTCTCTATAGAGGATGCGATAGAGGCGGACAGGATCTTTAACATACTCATGGGGGAGGAAGTGGAGCCAAGGAGGGAGTTCATAATCGCCTACGCAAGGGAGGTCAAAAACTTAGATGTTTAACAGAATATTAGTGGGATTGGATGGTTCTCCCACCAGTTGGAGTGCAGCACATTACGCCTTTGAGTTTGGAAAAAGGTTGGATGTGCCGGTGGTAGGCATTTATGTAATAGATGAAAGGATCTTGGAGGAGGGATTTTGGGAAGATATAGCGGGGGTTTTGGGCTTTACCTATTATGCGGGCATATCGGAAAAGCTCAGAAGGTTCTTTGAAGAGCAAGCAAGCATCCTTTTGGACGAGTTTTTAGCCTTGGGTAGGAGCAAAGGTGTAAAAGTTTCCTCCTATCAGAGCACCGGCAAGCCTTACCACGTGATCTTAGCCCAAGCGGATCCAGAGGATCTTATCATACTGGGGAAAAAATCTCACAAGCCTGTGTCTGGTTTTCTTTTAGGTTCAACCACCGAGATCGTAGCCCGAAGGTCTCCGTGTCCCGTTTTTGTAGCGGTAGAACAGAAAAAAGACATAAAGAAAATCTGTGTGGCATACGATGGTAGTGAGCTCTCCAAAAAAGCCCTACATATGGGTAAGCTAATAGGAAAGCTCTTTGATGGAGAAGTGTATGCGGTTCATGTGGGAGAAGGTGATCTCTCCGCAGAAGTGGGAGAGGGTGTGCGTTATGTTAGGCTCTCTGGCATTCCGGAGAAAAAACTGGTAGAATATTCTAAGGATATGGACCTGATGCTACTAGGAGCCTTCTCTAGAAAGAGGATAAAGGAACTTTTTTGGGGAAGTGTAACAACTTTTGTTATGCACCATGCTAACATACCTCTACTTTTGGTGAAGTGAGATGGGAAAGCTTTATGTGGTAGGAACACCTATAGGAAACCTAAAAGATATAACCTTTAGGGCTATAGAGGTCCTTCAATCTGTTAATTTTATAGCCTGCGAGGATACTCGCAGAACCTCTATTCTCCTCAATCACTACAAGATAGAGGGTAAAAAGCTCCTCTCTTATTATGAACCGAAGGAAAGCGTACAGGTGCCAAAGATCATCAAACTCCTTGAGAAGGAAGATGTTGCCTTAGTGACGGATGCGGGTATGCCTTCTATCTCGGACCCAGGATACAAGCTCATAAGGGCGTGCATTGAAAAGGGTATACCGGTGGAAGTGATCCCGGGTCCCAGCGCGGTTATAACCGCCTTAGTGGGCTCCGGACTACCCACAGATCGCTTTACCTTTGTGGGCTTTTTGCCAAAGAAGGGTTTGAACAACTTCTTGGAGGAACTAAAGGCATACAAAGACAGCACTATAATAGCCTTTGAATCTCCCAACAGAGTGCTAAAGTCCTTAGAAGCAATAAAAGAAGTATACGGAGATAACACCACCGTGTGCATAGCAAGAGAACTAACCAAATTGCACGAGGAGTACATAAGGGGCAGAGTGGTGGAAGTTTTGGAGGAACTGAGCAAAAGAGGAGAGATAAAGGGAGAAATCGTTATTCTGTGGCGTATGGTTGAAGACTGAGTAGCTTAAAGATTTTTTTGTTCTTTGTTGAATGTCTTCAAAGGGATGGGTGCTTTCTTCCAAAGGGATCCCTCCCAAGTAGAGATTTTCCCTAAAAGGTTAGTAAAAGTATCCGTGGATGATTAGATTTTTCATCTTTCTACAAAAACACCCATCCTTTCAAATTTCTTTACGCGTTGATTTACAAGCTCTTGGGAGCTCATGGTTAGTAAGGGTTTAAGGTGTTTTTTTATGCATCGCTTTAAAATCCTTGCGGTCCGGATAGGATCCCAGTGAGCAGAGCCAAGGGGCTCAGGAACTATAGCATCTATGACTTTGAGCTCCAGTAGGTCTTTGGCGGTTAGCTTTAGAGCCCTTGAGGCGTCCTTTACCTTTGACTGGTCCTTCCACAGGATAGCCGCACAGCCCTCGGGAGATATAACTGAGTATATGGAGTTTTGGAGCATTAGGACCACGTTTGCTACTCCCAGAGCCAAGGCACCTCCGGAACCACCCTCTCCTATGACCACCGCGATTACCGGCACCTTCAGGTATCCAAAGGTGTATAGACTTTCCGCTATTGCTTCAGACTGTCCCCTCTCCTCAGCCCCTATGCCTGGGTAAGCTCCGGGCGTGTCCACAAAGGTTATCACCGGAAGGCAGTAATGTTCTGCGAGTTTTGCCACCCTTATTGCCTTTCGGTAGCCCTCCGGGTGGGGCATGCCAAAGTTTCTCTCCATCTTTTCTTTGGTAGTTCTACCCTTTTCGTGGCCTATAATGGCAACGGGCAAGTCATCCAAATAGCCGAAACCCGCAACTATAGCCTTATCGTCTCCAAACCTTCTGTCTCCGTGAAGTTCTATAAAGTCCTTAAAGATCAGTCCTATGTAGTCTATGGTGTGAGGTCTTTGGGGGTGTCTAGCCAACTGTACCCTTTCCCAAGGGTCAAGCTTGGAGTATATCTCCTTTGCCTTTTTCCTAAACTCCCTTTGCAATCTTCTGAGTTCTTTTTCCTTCTCCTTCTCTCCCAACTGATAGAGCCTTTTTAACTGATTTATCTTTTGGTGGAGCTCCACCAGTTCCTTTTCAAAGTCTAAGAACATCAGAAAGATTATAAAACTTCCAGTAGAAAGCTTGGGTGAGAAATTAATTTCATACATGGTTTTCCCTAAAAAAGCTTTAGCTCACAACATAGGTATAAAAGTAGGCAAGTAAGGTGATCCATTTCCTTCTTGCTAAGACTTTTTTTAAGGGATTTTCAGCTTCTTTGAATGTCTTGCCTAATGTTTTTTTTGGTATAATATAAAGATTATAATAAGTACAGAAGGAGGGGTAAGCATGATAGAGTTTGACGAGGAACTTGTTACACATGTTGAAGAAATGGACAAACAACATATGAGACTGGTAGAGCTGTTAAATAATGTTTACGAGCTTTTAAAAGAGGGAAAAAAGGAAGAAGCCATCGAACTTTTCGAAAAAGAAATTGTGGCTTACACAGAGTATCATCTTTCCGAAGAGGAAAAGTTTATGGAAAAAATAGGTTATCCTGAATTAGAGCAACATAAAAAGGTCCATGATATATTCCGTAGAGAAGTCTACAATTTAATTCAATACGTAGAAAAAGGGGATCCAAAAGCCTTTAGGGAAGCCCTATCCTACGCATGGGGTTGGCTATACAATCACATTGCTAAAACTGACAA
>JAEMPM010000131.1 GCA_022759285.1 Thermocrinis sp. | reverse complement strand
TTGCAGTCAGGAGTTTATAAAAAATTTATGACTTTAACGTAACATTAAAAAATAATGGACATACTGGAAGTAAATACACCGGAGCTTTTAGAAAAGTTAAAGTCCTTAGAACTAAAAGTTTGGAAAGGTTCCAGTGATATTGATGTAGGAGAACTTAGAGCGCGTAAAAGGGCTTATATTTTTACAGCTTCAGCGCGGGAAGTGGGATATTTAATCTATAGCTATAGAAAGGGTAGAGCCTACATTGAGGATCTAGTAGTTAGTGATTCATCTCACTTTATATCCATAATGAGAAGTATAGAGAATATCTTTAAGCCTCTGTCCATAGTTGCCCTTATAGAACCACACTTTATGTGGTTCTTCTCACCTACAAAAAAGAGAATATTTAAAAACTCAGGTTATAAATTAAGTAAAGTTAGGAAATTTAACCTCTTTGGTGAAAGCTTTCTCTATGTGAGGTTAGTGTATGAAGGTTCTTCTGGTTGAAGACGAAACAGACTTGGCCATTCCTATAAGTAGATTTTTATCCTCTGCAGGTTGGGACTGCGCAATAGCCAAAAATGTAAGCTCTGCCCTTGAGTTTATTGAGAGGGAAGTTTTTGATATGTGTGTGCTTGATCTTTTTCTCGGTAAGGAGGACGGCACTAAACTCATACCAGTACTGAACGATAAAAACATTCCCATCATAGTCCTAACAGTGGTAGATGATGTCTCTGTAAAAGTAAAGTGTTTAAAAATGGGAGCTGACGATTATATGGTAAAACCTTTTAACCCAGAGGAACTCTTAGTAAGAATGGAGGCAGTTCTCAGAAGAGTTAAAAACATAAGCAAAAGTAGAACCATAGTTTACGAAGATATGGAAATAGACCCCTTTTCTATGACTGTGCGCGTAAAGGGAGAGATCCTTCCACTTCCCAAAAAACAGGTAATGATACTTATAAAGCTCTTGGAAAATATAGGAAAGGTAACATCTTATGAAACTCTGTTTTCTTACGCATGGAGCTCTTACGAGGATGCAAGCATGGACGCCCTAAGGACCCATGTTTACAATCTAAGAAAGATACTGAGAAATTACGGATTTGATATAGTAAGCTATCCAGGAATAGGATACACCTTAAAGTATGAAAAGTCCAAGGAATCTGTATAGGGCTTTCCTTTTTAACTTTTTTAAATTCCTTCTGCCCATAGGTACTTTCTTCACGTTCAGTTTTTGGACCTTTAAATCATACATAGATGACTTAGAGAGTGACCACCTTTTAAAAATAGGTGAAAAGTTCATAGATTTCTTGATCCACGACAGGGGTTTTCTGGACAATCAGTATTTTTGCTCCGAATATATAATTCTTATAACGGACAGTAAAGGAAGAATTCTTAGTTCTAATATAAAGTTGGATAATTTAAGGGACATAAATCACCTGATAAACCTAAAACCTATGCCTAACCATGTTCAGGAGATTAGTAATTACTTAGTTTATGTGGATAAATTTCCTTGCGATACTTCCTTCTGTAAGGCAATTGTTGCACTTTCTAAGTCAAATATAGAAAAGAAAGTAAATTTGCTTCTTCTTTCTTCTCTCTTTTTTTCTATCATAACAGCTTTGCTTATAGCTTTCCTGTCTGTGCTTGATATAAAAAAACATTTGCAGGACTATGAGCTTTACTCGAAAGAGTTAAAGAAGGTTGCCCTTTATTTGTCTCATGAGGTAAAAACTCCTCTAAGTATAATACTCATGAACATGTCTCAAATAAAGGCAGATGAGGAGGTAAAACAAGCTATAGAGAGAGCCATAAAGCGTATCATAAAGCTTATGAAAAATCTAAAGATACTTTCGGAACTTGAGTTAAAACCTAAAAGCATAACACTGATAAACATAAAGGGTCTTATATCTGAGCTTGTGGAGTTTTACCAAGCCAATTTGTATGTCAAAAATCTAACAATAAGTGTTGATCATATTCCCCATGTGCAAGTGCTTTCCGATTACGAGCTAATTTACACCCTGTTTCTTAACTTACTAGATAATGCAGTAAAATATGCTAAGGAAGGTACAGAAATAAAGATAAACGGAGAGCTTAGAAACGACAGGCTAAGGGTGTTTATAAGCAATATGACTGATGAGAAAAGTTTTCTTGATATGGAAGATAAGTCTTACGGGTTGGGTCTTACTATAGTGAATGAAATAGCTAGAAGACTGGGCATACAGGTAAGTTTTAAAAGGGATGCTTCTCTTTTTACAGCAGTGGTGGATATGCAAGTAAATAAAGAAGAGTGATGCTTCTCCTCTTATATATACTTTTTGAGTTTGTAGATACTATATTTTCGTCCTTTTTAATTTACGTCTATTTTCCCTCAAAAAGCTATGTGATCTTTAACGCAAGCACCTACGGTTATACTATAACCATAGCCAACGCGTTAGGTTTTCTACTTTTGTTAATCGGTTTATATGCCTCTAAGGTATTGAATTACAGTTTTTATGTTATTCTCCTTAGCTTCATTAGCTTCTTAATAGGATTCTTCTCTAATAGCTCTTTTGTGTTTGTTTTACTTTTTCTTTTTGTGGTATTTCACACAGCATTTTTCTTCTGGTACGAAGTATTGGCAACCAAATTTGAAAAGTTTGAAATTGCAGTAGGACTATCTTATGCAAGTGGTTTTTTAGCTTTGGGTTTGCTTATGCTCTTTGAAAACCCAAATTTACCTATCTTGGCCATACTTTACTCTCTGACTTTAATTTTCATGCTTTCTCTGAGAGATGTCCCTTTCAGTATTAAAGGTCTGAGTTTTTCTCAAATAAAGGAACCTAGGTTCTTAGCGGAAGTGTTTACAGTGTGGGTTATGGGTGAGTATACAGAAGTTTTATCTTCCATGGCATATTATATAATCAAAGATAGCTTTACATTAACCGAAGCTTATATACACAAGCTCTTCGGTATAGCTTTAATTACCGCATTTTTCTGTTCCATACTTTCGCCTCTTTTGATAGAAAAGCTTGGTATAAAAAACTTTGGAACGCTTACCATCTTGATTATGATTAGCATACCTGTCTTTCTGGCCTTTACCAGTTTTTTCACCCTACTCGCAGTAATGGTAGGTATGAGTATAGCATTTTACTGGGTATTTTTCCGCACATATCTTTACTATAGGTATCCAAAAGAAGAGTACATACATAGGTTCGTATTCTTTTATTTTGCATCGCATCTTGGAGGTACTGCCCTGTACTCTACGCTACTTGGGCTTTTTCATAGCCATCAGGTTACTCTTTTTGCTTTTTCTGGGTTGTTAATCCCAGCACTTGTTTTAAATCTTCTATCTCACTTTTGAATGTTCTTAAAAAGGCAACCTCTTGTGTTTTATGTAATAGAGGACTGTAAGAACAATTAAAGCTAGGGTTATAAAAGTGGAAATGGGAAATGCCAAGGCTCTATTTATCCTTAAAAATGTGTCGAGGAGTAGGAGAAAGAACAGATAAAAGCCGTAGGCTACCAACACAAAGGATAAAAATTGGAAAAGGTAGTGTTTGATTCTCTTTAGCATTCAAGCCTCCAGCATTTTTTCAATGGTTATTGCTACACATTCTCCTAAGGCCTTTAAGTTGTAGCCACCCTCAAGGGCAAAAAGTACCGGCAGGTCCATTTGCTTTGCGGTCTTTAGAATGCTTTCCACGATCTTTGCCACGCCCTGTGTGCTAACATTCAAAAAGGTTAACGGATCATCTTTGTGGATATCATAGCCCGCGGAGACCAAAAGAAATTGGGGGGAGTACTCATGAACAAGCTTGGGTACCAAGTTAGTGTATATTTCCTCATACTCTGCATCTCCTGTCCCTGCACTTAAGGGCACGTTGTAAGTGTAGCCATAGCCTTTTCCTACACCTTTTTCTTCTGCAGAGCCTGTGCCCGGATAAAAGGGATATTCGTGTGTGGAGAAGTAAAAGACTCTGTCCTCTTCGTAGAAGCTCCTTTGGGTGCCGTTGCCATGATGGGCATCAAAGTCTATTATGAAAACCCTATCAAAGCCCTTTTTTAGTAGGTAATGGGCGCCGATGGCTATGTTGTTAAAAAGGCAAAAACCCATAGCCCTTGACCTTTCTGCGTGATGCCCCGGCGGTCTTATGGCACAAAAGACTGCAGAGACCTCTCCAGACAAAAGCCGGTCAATACCTTCAAGTACTCCTCCTACCGCATAGAGAGCAGCCTCATAAGACATGCTGTTGGCGTAGGTGTCTGGATCCAGATATCCTCCTCCGGAGGCGCAAAAATCGTGGATCTCTTGGATGTAATTTATGTCGTGGTTTAAACTCACTTCTTCCACCGTTGCCCTTCTTGGTTTGATCTTCTGCAGATGCTTAAAAAGCCCTCTGTTTTCTATCTCTTGCACTATGCTTATGAGCCTGTCTTTGTTTTCGGGATGCCCCTTTTCGTTATGCTCCAGATATATGTTGTCGTAGACTATACCCGTTTTCATTGAATATCTCCTCCAAGCTTTTCCTTTAGTTTCTCCAGCTTGGTTAGCTTTTCCCAGGGCAGCTCCTCTTTGCCAAAGTGTCCATAGCAGGCTGTCTTTTTGTAGATGGGCTTTCTCAGATCCAAAAACTCTATCATCTTCCTTGGGTTCAGTGGAAAGATCTCCCACAGGGCTTCCTTTATTCTCTCCTTTTCCACCTTTTCGGTACCATAAGTTTCTATATCAAAGGCAATGGGTTCGCTGACGCCAAAGGCATAAGCCAACTGAACAAGACAACGCTCCGCAAAGCCTCCAGCCACAACATGCTTTGCCATCATCCTTGCCAAGTAAGACGCGCTCCTGTCGGTTTTTGTAGGGTCTTTGCCCGAAAAGGCACTTCCTCCCGAGTAGGCAGTGTCTCCGTATGCGTCGGAGACGATCTTCCTCCCTGTCTGCCCTACATCAGCCACAGGACCGCCAAGCACAAACCTACCGGAGGGATTAACGAGAATTTTAGTCTCCTTGTTTATATACCTACTAGGCACCACCTTCTTTACCGCTTCCTCCACCAAGTAATCCTTTAACTTTTCTAAAGACACATCCGGGTCATGTTGAGCAAAGAGTATGATGTCTTTCACAAAGAGTGGCTTTGTGCCTTCATAGACAACTGTAACAAGGGCTTTTCCGTCCGGTCTTAAAAAGGGTGCCCTTCCCGTTTTGCGAAGGTCTGCCAACTTTTTAGAAAGAGAGTGAGCTAAGCTTATCGGAAGTGGCATGTAGTTTTCTGTTTCGTTGCAAGCATAACCTACCACCACCGCAGTATCTCCCGCACCCTCTTGGGAGAGCCCAAGCACTATTTCTGGACTTTGCTCCTCTATGGATATGATCACAGCGGAAGCATCCGCATCAAAACCAAGCTCCGGTCTGTTGTAACCTACCTCCTTTATAGTGCTCCTAACAATTCCTGGAATATCCACGTAGCCTTCGGTGGATACATGCCCCGCCACAAAGGTCATGCCCGATATTACCATTACCTCCAAAGAAACCCTGCTGTAAGGGTCCTTTCTTAAGAACTCATCCAAAAGGGCGTCTGCAATGAGGTCTGCCACCTTGTCCGGATGTCCCTCCGTGGGAGATTCCGCCATCCTTATATGCATGGTGTTTAAAATTATAAACCGC
>JAEMPM010000024.1:1728-5878 GCA_022759285.1 Thermocrinis sp. | reverse complement strand
AGGCTGCGGATGAACGCCGTTAGGTGCAGAATATTCTCTTATCTTATAGCCTGTTATAGACTCAAGGCATTGATTATTCTTTTCTATATATTCTTCAATATCCCTCTCAGAAAACCTTTTTTCAAGTATTCCGTTAGAAAACCAATTATGAGTCCAGCCTCCGTGAGATCCTATAGTGCCATAAGGCATAATCATCTCCACATACTTTCTACCTTTACCGCAGGCATCAAAGCCAAGATTATCTCCCGGTTTATCCCTAAAATCTCCGGCCGTAATATGAAATGAGTATTTAATGCCCTTTCTAATATAACCTTTCTCTAACATCACAGGAATAGATTTCCATTCAAGATTAGCGTCTATATGCCAATTTACAATAAGCCCTCCTTTGCCTTTCGGAGTATTTACGAGATGAGGGATTTTTACCAAATCAAATAGAAAATATCTTAAGACAGACCTTAAAACCATATCATCTGAGTAAGCTTTAAGGTATCCAAGAGGCAAGGAAGAGTAAAAGATGTATCCTTTCCCGTATTTTTTCCACACTAATGCTTTATATTCTCTGCCGTCCTTTTTATCTACTACAAATGCAACAGTTTTTCCGTCAAAGCCAATATCTTCTGTTTTGACATAAGGATAAGTCAATCCTCCATACATATATCCTGTTACAAGCCTTTGTTCTTTATCTATTTTGCCCGGTGTTATTTCAAGATTTTTATCTACTACTTTTACATATCCTTCTGAAAAACTATCTTCTCTTAATCTATCATAGAGAATGTAGTTTATACCAAGAAAAGGACTAAAAACAGCAGACTTTAAATATGCACCTGCATAGTTTTTTATACCTGCATCCTGAGAAATTAGCAAGTTTCTGTCATATGAGAGATAATCTTCAAACCATTTTACTGTATTTGGGTGTATATACTGTAGTGTTCCGTCTGGGATAATAATCGCAGGTTTATACTTAGACAGCTGTTTAGGATTTACCGATAAAAGAGTATTTACATCCACAAGCCTATAAGGTACTCCCTCCTCTTCAAGCACACTTTTAAAAGCATCTATTTGATAGTTCTTTTTCTCATAAGCAACCAACACCTCTATATTTTTATCCCATTTTAGAGAATAAACAGGTAAGAGTGTTTTTAATGCAATAAGTGAAAGCATAAGTATAATAAAAAGCGTAATAAAAGTAATTCTTTTCACAAGATTATCTCCACTTGTTTTTCACTATGTATATATCCGTAAATCTTAAAAGACCCTCCAATAAATATTTCATCTCTTGCCACTAATGATTTTACCTTGCCTTCCTCACCTATTACAACTCCATTTTCGATAACTATAATTCCTTGACTAAATACATTTCCCTTTATCCATACATTTCCTTCTATTTCTATATCATCATCACGAAAGACATTTCCATTTATAATAAGTCTTACATCAATCGGCTTATCTGATGTAGTTATTTCCTGTGCGAATGCTCTTTTAAAGGTTGTCCTATTTCTTATCTTTATCTTGCGTGCATAAACACTTACACCTAAATCTGCGTGTGAGTTTACAATAAGAGTTCCTTCTACATGCACCCATCTTGCAATACGAATAGGTGCATCTATAATACAATCTCCCTTTACATATAAACTCCTTATAACACACGCATTTTTAAACACAGCATTACCAAGCACAGCCAACTCTCTTCTGAATATATGATTTTGCAAAAAAACAGCATCTTTAGTAAAAACTATAACATCGTCTACCACTTCTTCTAAAAGATTTTCATTATTTAAAAAAACTACCCATTCTTCTCTATTTAATTTGAGTTTTAAACAGACAGGATTAAGTTTTTGCACTTCCTGAATTCTTAAGTCATTTAAAGCAGTAGTAAGAATATTTATAAAACTTTTTCCAAAGTAATCAGGCTCTTTTCTACGCTTAATATCTATAGGTATAGGCTTTACATCTTTTTTAAGAAAAAGTTCAGCAAAAGGAAGAATAAATGGCAATAGTAAAAGTATAAGAAATAAACCTGTTATTAAAACAATTTCATACATTTCTAAATCTCTCTGTTTTCTGCCAAGATACAGTTCTCTTGGTAATAACATCCATAACTGCATCAAAAAATCCTAAAGATGTGTATATAATGTTAAAGATAAACTCAAAAAACATCAAAGGTAGAAGAAAAACTTTTTGCCTTGAACCGTCAAGCACTAAAGCAGTTCCTATTTCAAAAAATGGTGCAAAATTGCCAAAACAGCTGTATGCAAACATAAAAAGCAGAAAGAGATAAGAATTTACAATCTCCGTCTCTCCCAAGAAAAAAAGTAGAAAGGAATCCATCAGTCCTAAAAAAATTAAAAAAGGCTGCATATATACAGCAAGAAGCAGTAGTCCGTCTATTTTCTGCCAAAAATTAAGTTTTTTAGAAAAAATGGTATCTTTAAAATACTTAAACATTACCTGATTATGCCCTCTTGACCATCTTCTCAACTGACGAGACCTTACATTCCAATCTTCCGGTGCTTCTTCGTAGCATTCTGCACTATTAGCATAAGCAACTTTGTAGCCATTTAAATAGATTTTATATGTCAATTCTGTATCTTCAGCCAAAACTCTTGCATCAAATCCTCCAAGTCTCACTACCAAATCTTTTCTAAACCCTCCTACAGTTCCGCCGTATTGAGGTATTAAGTTTAGATTATACCTTGCCTGTTGATCCACTTGATATCCGCCCGACCTTTCTATATCAAGTAGTCTTGTAAGCAAATTTTTCTCAGCATTTATAGGCACAACTCTTCCCATAACTGCACCTATTCGAGGGTCTTTAAAAGCTACTGCTAAGGTTCTAATCTGTCCTTTAGGAGGCAGATAATCTGCATCATAGACTATTATGACATCTCCCTTTGCTATTTTTAAAGCATCGTTTAAGCCGTTTTGCTTACCTCTTGGTAGGTCTCCATATCTATGTAAAGGTTTGATAAAAGGATATTTTCGTGCATACTCATCTATAATTTCTTTGGTTTTATCTGTTGAATGGTCGTTTATTGGTATAATCTCCATTTTTTCCTTTGGATAGTCCGATGCGATAATAAGGTCTAATATATGACTTGCTACTTTTTCTTCGTTATGCATTGGAATTAAAACGGATACCGTAGGCAGGTCTTCATCTAATAAATCCTGATAGTAAAGTCTTTGCTTGCCTAAGGCTCTATTTAAGGTAAAAATATAGTGTCTTATAATGTAAAGTAAAAGAATTAACATCAAAAGCACCATGTATGCTTTTAGAAGGAATATTAAAATCCCCATTGATAAAAAGTATCCTGTTTTCTTTGAAGAATCTTTGTGGTTGCATAGAGGCAAAGTGAATAAAAGAAGACTATGTATATAAAATCAAGAAGCGGTCCAAGGAGAAAGAACATAGCAGGCATGTGTATATAGGAGAAATTTTTCAGGATATAGGCAAATACTATATATCTAAGACCGCCAAAAACTGAAGAGTAGATAAGTATAAGGGCTATAGTGATTGCGTTTAATAAGGGATTTAACCAACTGAAAGCAAATATTGATAAAGAAAGAGCAAGTAGAATAGGTATAAATAGAAAGATTGCGGTTTGTTGAAGAATGTAAAGCATAGCAAAGTCTTTTTCTGTATAAGGAAATCTGTTTAGAAAAAACATAAAATAAAAAGACGATACAAAGTATATAAATGCTACATATATAAACGATGTAGAAATATACTTAGGTAGTGGATTAAACTTGCTTGTAAGAAGTAGTAAAGATAGAGAACTTATAAGAAAATAAACAAAAGCTTCTTGCAAAGTAGGTAGCCTGCCTTGTGATATAGAAAACTCAAGGTTAAAGCCTAAAAATTTATAACTTCCAGCATAACTACCTTCTAAAACTCTTTTTGTAATATCTGACAATATTCTAAAGTAATCGTCAAGAAAAAAGATTACTAAAAACTCAAACACAACTACCAAGAATACAAGTTGAAATAAAAAAAGATATTTGTTGAATTTTAAAACTCTACCAAAACGTGCATAACCAATTACAGGCTTTTCTACCTCAAAAGTCTTTAAATATTCCTGCTTGGTATCCATACTTTTCATATCCGTTTTCTAATTTCAAATAACTTAAGCCTCCAAACAGCCCAAAATCTTTC
>JAEMPM010000024.1:0-1628 GCA_022759285.1 Thermocrinis sp. | reverse complement strand
CCGGGATAAATTATGTAATCTTTATGAATGTCGTAATATTTTGCATATGTAAAGCCTATAGAAGGAACTATATTTTTCTTTTCTCCTATCTTAAAATTAAACTCTTGGTTTAATCTATATTTAGGAAGATAAGTGCTATTGCTTCCGGCAGATAAGCTTGTGTATGTATAAAGCCAAGAACTCCAATCCTTATACGCTCCCAAAACACCAAGAACCGCATCGCCTTCGTGCTGCCTGCTGAAAACATCACTTTCTAAAAAGTAGGTAAAATCTTGAGACTGTTTATGATAAAGCCTTATAAATCCGCTTTCCCATCTTCCATAAGTGTTATTTGGGCTAAGATATTCATAATTTCCGCCTGCTTCAAGTTTAAAATCATAAGCATAAGCACTAAGACTGATAAGCACTGTCAATGGAATTAACTTTAACGCATTCATCTAAAATCTCCTTATAATCTCTCTCATAGTTTAGTATAAAATTCTTCACTTTATCGCATAAAAGAAAATTCTTTATTCTTTCGCTTGCTTTTCCGTCTCCGTATGGATTTTCAAAGGCAAGATTTTGATAATATTCTAAATTCCTATAGATGTTTTCAAACTCTCTTACTATATTTCTATTATCAGTTCCTACTACTTTTCCCAAGCCAACATCTACAACTTCCATCCTTTCTGAAACATTCCTTGTAATCAGTAAAGGTTTTTTAAGAGTACAAGCTTCTTCCTGTATTCCACCTGAATCAGAAATTATTATCAATGATTTTTCCAGTAAATAGACAGTTTGAGGATAAGTAAGTGGTTCTAATATAACTAAATTATCTGCCTGTGTAGTGAAATCTTCAAGAACGCTTTTTCTCACCAAAGGATTTTTATGCAAAGACCATATAAAAAGCAGATGCGTATATTTTTTAGCAAGTTCATTAACCGCATCTCTTATATTCTTTATAGGTTCTCCTATGTTTTCCCTTCTGTGAGATGTAATAAAAACTATCCCGTCAAATGCAGATATATCTTTCTGTATTAACTCTTCCAACTGCTTTTTTACACTTTCTCTATCAAGATACTTAATTGCCATGTAAATAGCATCTACTACTGTATTACCTGTAAGCACTATACGATCCTTTGGAAAGCCCTCTTTTAATAGATTTTCCACTGCCTTTTTTGTTGGTGCAAAAAGCACATCAGACAGCCTATCTGTAAGCATTCTAAACATCTCTTCAGGAAAAGGTGAAAACTTATCATGGCTTCTTAGCCCTGCCTCAACATGTAGAACAGGGATTTTACTCAAAAAAGATGTATAAGCACCTATATAACAGCTAAGAGTATCTCCTTGAACGATTACGCAATCAGGTTTATGCTCTTGCAAGACCTTTTTCAAAGAATTTATCATATATACTGAGTTTTCTAAAAGGTCAGAGTTCATACAATTAAGAAAATCTGCATCTATTTGGAAAAACTCAAGAACATGCTTGACAAGGTCGTAATGCTGTCCTGTAGCAATTACTTTGACATTAAAACAGTTTTCTTTTAATGTATTGATTATTGGTGCAAGTTTTATGGCTTCAGGTCTGGTTCCAAAGACTACAAACACATTCATATAGATATCTCCTGTTATTGAATTAGTGAAAGTGT
>JAEMPM010000100.1 GCA_022759285.1 Thermocrinis sp. | reverse complement strand
TATTGGTTTTGGAGCGTAAGATCTGGCAAGTCTTATGATGCTTATATTATTATCTATTAGCTTTACTACAGAATCATCTACCGGTCTTTTTATATCTCTGTTGTGCATAAAAAAAGCATCTGCTATATCTTTTAGTTTAGATTTTGCATCGTCATTATCTTTACAAATAGGAGCATCTGAAATGTTTCCCGAAGTGGCTATTATAGGAAAATCTATAAAATCAAAAAGTCTAAGATGAATACCTGTATATGCCAAAAATGCTCCTACGCTTGACAGTCCTTGACAGGCCTCTTCAAAGTATGGAAGTTTTCTTTTTATAAGGACTATGGGTTTTTGAACAGATGTTAGTGCTCTTATTTCATCTTCTGTTGGTTCTAAATACTTTAACGCTTCTTCTAAGGATTTAAACATAATTGCAAAAGGTTTTGAAGAACGTTTTTTCCTTTCTCTGAGTGTTTTAACAGCCTTTTCATCAAGGGCATTACATATAAGATGAAATCCACCAAGACCTTTTAAAGCTATTATTTTTGAATTTTTTAAATCCTTTGCCATCAGTTCAAAAACGTTTTCTTTGTAAATATTACCATCTTTTTCGTACCAATAGGTGGGTCCGCAGTTAGGACAAGATATTGCTTCTGCATGAAATCTTCTATTGGTTTTATCTTCATATTCTTTTTTACAATCTTCACACATCTCAAATACGTTCATCGTGGTGTTTTTTCTATCGTATGGAATATCTAAAACTATACTGTATCTTGGACCGCAGTTTGTACAGTTTATAAAAGGGTATTTGTATCTTCTATCGTTTGGATTGTTAAACTCTTTTAAACAATCTTCACAGATACCCATATCCGGTGGAATACTTGGAAATTTGTCGCCAAAAGTATCTGAATCTTTTATTTTAAAATCTTCAAAACCAAACCAATCAAGAGTTTCTATCGTTATATTCTCAATTTCTGAAAGAGGTGGTTTTTTGGTTTTTAGTAAATGAGTAAATTTTTCTATATCAACATTTTCTATTTCTATTACTACACCATCAGTATTGTTTAACACAAATCCTTTGGCACCAAGGGATGTTGCTAAGTTGTAAACAAACGGTCTAAAACCTACTCCTTGGACTGTTCCTTTTATTAAAAGTCTAAAACGTTTTTTATCAGTATTCATGTTTCAAGCTCTAAGGTTTTTAAAATAAGCTCATCACCTTTTGTAAGTTTCACCTTGAAAGATCCGCATAAAGGACAACGCATAGAATATCTTTCTAAAGAAATTTCTTTTTTACATTCTTCGCAGTATATATAAGGTTTTTGAAATTCTATAATAAGTTCTGCTTCTGAAGCTATAGTGTTTTCTTTAAATGTATCAAAAGCCATTTTCAAAAGATGAGGCTCTACTCCGGATACTTCACCTACAACTATATATATTTTTTTAACAGAATTTGCATTATGCTCTCTTGCTATATCTTCTATTTGCATCAAAAGTGCTTGAACTACTGAAAACTCGTGCATATTAGCATATCCGTGGCAAAAGCTCACCGGGAGCTTCTTCTAAATATCTGATGCTTCCATAAAGAGTTTGTATATATACTCCTTGTTTACCTTTTTTGATAACTTCTCCGATTACTTTTGCTTTTTGGGTAAGTTTTTGATTTTTAAGAATATCAAGAGTCTTTTGCACATCTTTTTTTGGTACACTCATTACAAAAGTACCTTCACAGGCTAAAGAAAAAGGCTCTATACCGAGAATTTCGCAAAAACCTCTTACCGGATCTTCTATTGGTACATCCTCCTCTCTTATTAATATTTCAACATTTGAGCTTTGAGAAAGCTCATTTAAAGCACTTGCAAGACCACCTCTTGTTAAGTCTCTCATAGTATGAATTTCTATATCTTCTTTTAAAAGAGGTTCTATAGCTTCCCATAAGGATGCACAATCTGAGTCTATATCTATATCAAAATCGTTTCTGTGAGCCATTATTACAGCTCCATGATTTCCTATAGGACCAGATACTATGATGACATCACCTTCTTGTAAATTTGAAGCAGATATACCTTCTTTTATAACCTTTCCTATACCGGCGGCGTTTATGTAGACCTTATCACAAAGTCCTTTTGGGACTACTTTTGTGTCAGCTGCTATTAATTTTATACCTGTTTTTTGAGCTTCTTCTTTTATAGATATCACTATTTTTTCAAGCTCTTCAAAAGACAAACCTTCTTCTATTATAAAGCCCATACTCATATAAAGAGGTTTTGCACCCATTACAGATAGGTCATTTACTATACCGGCTACGCTTAACTTTCCAATATCACCACCTTTGAAAAATATGGGGTTTACTGTAAAACTATCGGTGCTAATAGCAAATTTACCATCTAAATGTATTATCGTAGCATCTTCATTTGATAAAAGCTCGTTTTTTAAATGTTTTAAGAATATTTTCTCTATTAGTTCTCTTGTCTCTTTAGCACCACCACCATGAGAAAGCTTTACATACATAATTCCACCCGTTGATATTTATAATAAGCGGCACAAGCTCCTTCTGAGGACACCATACAAGAACCTATAGGATTTTCCGGAGTACACAGTTTGCCAAAGAGTTTGCAATCTGTAGGCTTTGCTTTTCCTACAATGACCTTTGGACATATGCATAGAGGATGCTCTTTTGATGTTGGAAGCTTTACATCAAAAACCTTTTCTGCATCAAACATCTCATAATCTTTATTTATTTTTAAAGCACTTTTTGGTAAAGGACCTATTCCTCTCCAGTTAAATGTATCTCTTACATCAAAAGTTTGTTCTATAAGTTTTTGAGCTTCTTTATTACCTTCCTCTGTAACAGCTCTTGTATAAGCATTTTCAACTTTTCTCTCATGATTTATAAGTTGATCCAATATCATGTTTACAGACTTCAATATATCAAAAGCCTCAAAACCAGATATAACAATAGGTATATCAAATTCTTTGTATATTTTCATACCGGTTATAACACTGACATGTCCAGGTCCTATAATGCCATCTATATGAGATATTCCAGCGTTTAGTATATACCTAATAGCAGGTGGAGTCATCACATGATTTGATACTACAAAAAGATTTTTCAACTTCATCTCTTTTGCTTTTTTAAGAAGTACTGCTGTTGGTGGCGTGGTAGTTTCAAAGCCTATGGCAAAAAATATTACATTCTTATCTTTGTTTTTTATAGCTATATCAATAGCATCAAGGCAAGAGTATAAACTTCTTACATCGTGACCTTCTGACCTTATATCTAAAAGAGATTTTCTATAAGAGCCAGGTACTCTTAAAAGATCTCCGTAAGTGGTAAATATAACATTTGGCATTTTGGCAAGCTCTATAGCCAAATCTATCCTATCCATAGAGGCAACGCATACAGGACATCCGGGTCCATGAATAAACTCCACATATCCATCAAGAAGCTTATCTATGGCATATCTCATTATGGCATGGGTATGTCCACCACAAAACTCCATTATTTTAATAGGTCTTCCAAGTTTTTCTACTTTTTTTATAAGCTTGTCTTTGGCTTTTAAAACAATATCTTTATTGCTTAAGTTCATCTTCATATCGCAGTATCTCTTCAAAAAGTTTTAGACTTTCTAAGGCATCTTCTTCAGAAAGTACTTCTATAGCAAAACCAACGTGCAAAAGCACATAATCTCCAACTTTTGGCTTTGGATTTAAAAGCTCCAAAGAGGCTTTTCTTCTAACTCCCATTGTATCTACTATAGCTATGTTGTTATCTAATATTTCTACAATCTTTGAAGGTATGGCAAGACACATAAAATCCTCCTTAGGAAGATGAAGGTATTTTTTCTAAAGCTTTTATACCTATGTTTTGTAACTCTTGCAATACAGTTTTTATCAAATCTTCCATCCTTGAAGCGGTTTTCTCATGAAGTTCTAAAGATACTTCAAAACTAACTGGTTCTATACCAACAAGTATAAGGTTTTCTTTTACAGGTTTTCCTATTGTTTCTAGAAGGGCTAAAACTTCGGAGAAGCCTATTTCATGGGCTGATAGCTTATTCTTAAAATAGTACTTTTTTACTTCTTCGTTTCTAAATACGTAGATGGTGCCGGGCGATTTTCCGCCTAAGACGGCATCCACCACTATAAGATTGTCCACTCCGTCTTGCAGCATATACATAATCTCAAGACCAAGAGTGCCGGCATCTATTATCTCTATAGAAGGCTCAAAACTATACCTTTTCTCTATTTCTTTTACAGCATGAACGCCCACACCCTCATCTTGCAAAAGTATATTTCCTATGCCCATCAAAACTGTTCTCATAATTATTCCTGAACGTCAGATATATCGGCAGGTACATGGTCAAAAAACTTGCTTCCATTTATCATAGAAGACACTTCGCCGTTTTTTTCCAATGCATCTTCTCTTATAACCATATAAACGTGTACCACTACAAAAAGCACAATAATCCAAGCTATTAGATGATGCCATCTATGGACTTGATATTCACTACCTAACATAGGTATGATCCATCCACACAGCTTATCCCAAAAACCACCTGGGTTTGATTTTCCAAACATTGCAAAGCCTGTTATCACTTCAAATATCAAAAGCAAAAAAAGTCCAAGATAAGCGGTTCTTGCTAAAGGATTTCTTATATAGGGTTTATGACTTTTGGTAATGAGAAGATAATTTTTTAACGTATCAACTGCGTTATCCCAATAAACTTTTGTCCAAACTTTTGGTATTATGAGTCTATCGGCCTTTCTGAAAGGCATTATGCCAAATCTTAAAATGAGGGCTGCAAGAAGGATATAACCAAAGATAAAATGAAAAAGTCTTACCCAGTTCATGGTTAAAGCATGAAGGTCTCCAAAAGTGGCTTCGTATCCTACAGTTCCTATGAAAAATGGGTTTCCTATGTATATACCGGTTATAAACAGCACACCTATAGCCAAAGCCCATACCCAGTGGGCTATTCTTAGGGATGGGCTAAAAAGATAATATTTTTTAATGCCATCATACATAACAAACACCCCCTACTTTAAAGCTTGCTACTTCTTCTCCTTGTGTATTGTAAACATGAGTAGCACATGCTAAACAAGGGTCAAAAGAGTGAATGGTTCTAAGTATTTCAAGAGGTTCTTTTGCTACAAGCACTATTGTATCCTGCATAGCTCTTTCATAAGCACCTTGTTGACCCTTTGCATCTCTTGGAGAGGCGTTCCACGTAGTTGGCACTACTGCTTGATAGTTTTCAATTTTTGCATCTTTTATAACACTCCAGTGTCCCAAAGCTCCTCTTGGTGCTTCTGATACACCTACTCCTTTTGCTTGGCTTGGCCATGTAGATGGATCCCATTTTTCCATGTTTGCTACAGCTGTATCTCCAGCTTTTATGTTGTCGTAGAGTTTTTTAAGGAAATAATTTGATGCATTTGCTCCTAGCTGACATTCTAAAGCTCTTGTTGCAGTTCTTCCTACAGTAGTTGGCATCCATACATGAGGAGGTAAATTTAAAAGCTTTGAAACAAACTCTATTTGATTTACTATCATTTCATCCATCCAGGAAGGTTTTATATGTCCTTGTTTTACTGCAGTGTAAACTATCATATACCTTGCCAAAGGACCAACTTCTGCAGGTAAACCTCTCCATCTTGGTGCTTTTATCCAAGAATATTTTTCGTTTTCATTTAAATATTTCCAATGGGTTTTTGTACCTTCTTTTGGTCCTGTATAATGAGGATCTGTTATACCATTCCAAGGATGTAAACCTTCGTTATCATTTGGATATTTATACCAAGCGTGTGTTACCCATTCTTGGATTACATTAGGGTCTATGAGGTCTGTGTTTGTAAGAGGATAATACTTAGCTTTATCAACACCTTGAGCAAAATTTTCTACAAC
>JAEMPM010000035.1 GCA_022759285.1 Thermocrinis sp. | reverse complement strand
ATTCATTAGGGCTCCTTCCGAGCTATTCGTTAAAATAAAAAATCATGGAATTTGAACCGGTCATAGGGCTTGAGATTCACGTACAATTGGACACTAAAACTAAAATGTTTTGCTCGTGCCCCGTGGAGTTTGGGGCAGAGCCCAACAGTCTTGTGTGTCCTGTATGCCTCGGTCTGCCAGGTAGTCTCCCTGTAGTCAATAAAAAGGCTGTTGAACACGCCATAAGGGCGGCTTTGGCCCTCAATTGCAAGGTGCATACATTTTCTATCTTTGCCCGAAAGAACTATTTCTATCCGGACCTGCCAAAGGGATATCAAATATCCCAGTATGAACAGCCCTTAGCTACAGATGGGTGGGTGGAAGTCAACGGCAAGAAAATTCGCATAAGGAGATTACACTTAGAGGAAGACGCGGGCAAAAACATTCACGAGGGCAACAAAACTTACATAGACCTAAACAGGGCTGGCACGCCACTTATAGAGATTGTTACTGAACCAGATATAGACTCTCCGGAGCTTGCAAGGGAATTTTTGGAGACTCTTCGGAATATACTCCGGTATGCGGGCGTCTCTAAGGCAGATATGGAAAAGGGACAACTAAGGTGTGACATAAACCTTTCCCTAAGACCTAAGGGTACAAATCAGCTTGGTACAAAGGTGGAAATAAAAAATGTCAATTCCTTTAGGTTTGTTCAAAAGGCAATAGAGAGCGAGATAGAAAGGCAGGTAAAAATTCTCTCTACTGGTGGAAAAATAGTGCAGGAGACCCGCACCTTTGACCCATCCACCGGGCTCACCTATCCCATGAGAACCAAAGAAGAGGCAGAGGACTACAGATACTTCCCAGACCCGGACCTTCTGCCTTTGGTAATAAAGGAGGAGTGGATAGAAGAAATCAGGGCAACCATGCCCGAACTTCCCAAACAAAGGTATGAAAGGTTTATAAGGGATTATGCTCTTTCTTCTTACGAGGCAAAGGTTCTAACGGACTTAAAAGAGGTTGGAGACTTCTTTGAGAAAGCCCTTAGCTTTTACCCTGAAGACCCAAAGCTAACATCCAACTGGCTCTTGAACGACTTCTTGGGACAACTAAGAGACCGTGGAATGAGCCTTGAGGATTCGCCCGTAGACCCAGAAAAGTTTTCCAAACTAATAAAACTCATAAAGGAGGGTGTGCTCTCTTCCAAGCTTGCCAAAGAGGTACTCTCTCAGATGTTTGAAACTGGAGAGGACCCAGATACGATTGTGGAAAAGAAGGGTCTCAAGCAGATAACCGATGAAGGTTCTCTTAAGGCAATAGTGCAAGAGGTTTTAAATGCCCATCCAAAGGAGTACGAAAGGCTCAAAGCAGGAGAGACAAAGCTTATAGGCTTTTTTGTAGGGCAGGTGATGAAAGCTACAAAAGGAAAGGCAAATCCTCAACTTGTAAATAAAATCCTCAACGAGGTGCTGTCTCAATGAAAATAGCCATAGGTTCAGACCATGCAGGCTTTAGACTAAAGGAAAAAATAAAGGAGTTTTTGCTATCCAAGGGCTATGAAGTTTTAGATGTTGGAACTAATTCCACTGAGTCAACCCATTATCCCATCTTTGCTAAAGAGGTGGCACGGGCAATTCAAAGAAAGGAGGCGGATTTTGGCATTCTCATCTGCGGAAGTGGTATAGGGATGTGTATAACTGCCAACAAGTTTAAGGGCATTCGGGCAGCGTTGTGTCTGAATGAATACATGGCACGCATGAGTAGAAGGCACAACAACGCCAACGTACTTTGCCTTGGAGATCGAGTTCTGGGAGAAGAGTTAGCCCTTTCCATAGTATCCGTTTGGCTCAGTGAGGAGTTTGAAGGCGGAAGGCATCAAAAGAGGCTGGAGCTCATACAAGAGATAGAAGAAGGTATATGTTAAAATAGCTTTTCAGGAGGCTGAGATGGATATACAGCAAGCCCTTTATCCAAACGTAACATTGTTTGTACAAGCCTTTCTTTTTCTAATCTTCTTGTTCATAATAAGGGAGATCCTCGTAAAGCCCTACAGTGCGGTAATAGAGGAAAGAGAGAGCATCACTGCAAAGAACTACGAAGAGGCAAAGAAACTCCAAGAGGAAGCCAGTAAGTTCTTTGAGCTAGCAAAGGAGGAGTTGGAAAAGGCAAGCTTGGCCTCCAAAGAGATATTAAACTCCGCCGAAAGAGAAGTGGAAAAGATCAAGGCGGAAAGGATAGCGCAGGTGGAAAAGGAAACTCAGGAGGAGATAGAAAAGGCAGTGGAGGAACTAAGGAAAAAACTTGAAGAAGAAAAACAAAAACTTCAAGAAAGGGTAAAGGATATTGCGGAAGAAATCGTAAGAAAAATAGAAGAGGAGGCGGCATAATGGCAGAAGGGCATCACACCATAGAGCTAGTTTGGAAGGGAATAAACATACTGCTCTTTTTGGCGATAGTCTATTTCTTTGGTAGGAAGCACATAAGCCAAGCCTTTGAAGGCTTTTTCTCCAAACTAACGGAAGGTCTGGAAAGCTCCGAAAGGGAACTGAAGGAGGCAAAGGAGACCTTAGAAAGGGCAAAGGCAGAGTATGAGGATGCCAAAAGGCGCCACACCGAACAAGTAGAACTTGCCAAGCAAACCGCCCAACAGATGAAGGAAGAAGAGCTCAAAAAGATAGAAGAGTTGGCCAGCAGGATAAAGGAAAAGGCAAAAGAGACCATTGAATTGGAGACCAAGAAAGCAAAGGAAGAACTGCTGCGGTTTGGAATGAGGCAGGCAAAGGAGCTTGCCCTCCAAAGACTGTACCAAGACTTTGAAAATCCAGACGTTCAGAAAAAGTACGCAGAGAAAATGCTTAGGAAACTGGAGGTGCAAAAATGAACAAGGAGCTTTCAAAAAAGCTGGCTAAATCCCTGCTGAACAAACTTCCTAAAGAAAGATCCGTTTTAATTCAAGTCAGCGAGTTTCTTGGCTTTGTTTATAACCTATACCGGAAAGAAAGGCTCCTTAGGGACTTTATACTAAATCCACAAATTCCCAATGAAACAAAGGTAGAATATTTAGTGAAGCTCTCCTCAAAATTTTCCTTGCCCTCGGAAGTAAAGGAGTTTATAAATTACCTGGTGGAACTCAACGCAATGCCTATGCTAGGGGAAATCAAAAGACTCTATGATCACGAAATGGAAAAGTTCCTAAGGCTTTCCAAGGCCTTCATACTCATTGCCAGAAAGCTTGATGAGAATACCTTGGAGTCCATAAAGTCAAAAGTTCAACAGATCCTCAACAGGGAATTGGAGTTTGAAGTCCAAGAGGATCCATCCCTCATAGGAGGCTTTGTGGTAAAAACAAGCGGTTTTGTCTTGGATGCTTCAGTAAAGAGGACTTTAGAAAAATTAATATAGGAGGTTTCAGATGGCGGTGGAAAGGACTTTGGTAATTGTTAAACCCGATGCCTTTGAAAAGGGGGCAACCGGTAAAATAATAGACAGATTCCTATCCGAAGGTTTTAAGATCGTTGCCCTCAAGCTTTTTAGATTTACCACAGAACAAGCAAAGGGCTTTTACATAGTGCACAAAGACAGACCTTTTTACGGGGAGCTTGTGGAGTTTATGACCTCGGGACCTGTGGTCGCCATGGTTTTAGAAGGAGAGGATGCCATAAGGAGGGTAAGAGAGATCATAGGTCCCACTGATAGCGAGGAAGCAAGGAGGATTGCTCCTAATTCCATAAGGGCACTGTTTGGTACTGATAAAGGTAAAAATGCAGTGCATGCTTCAGATTCTGTAGAATCTGCACAATATGAGATTCCCTTTATATTCTCACGGTTGGAGATAGTAGAGTGATATCTGACTGGAAGAAATATAAAGAAAAGCTCTTAGCGTTGAAGGAGCTTATTGAAAAAGAAAGACCAATTGGTGCGTATGCGGATGTGGGATGGTGCTTCCAGAGGATCCTCAGTTTAAGCTACATAAGGAAGTTCCTTATCTCTTGGTGCGGTTTGAGGCTTCAGAGAACATAACCAAGGAGAGGAAAATAGAGCTCTTTGATTACTACTTGGAAAGAGACATGGACGAGCTTTTGAAGCTTATAACCGATATGATAGAAGAGTTTGTGGCGGAATCGGAAAGCTCCGAATACGGCGGTGGCTAACATGCGTAGTATGACAGGGCTCGGAAGGGCTACCGCGGAGGATGAAGAGAGAAAAGTAACAGTTTTTATAAAGACCTTAAACGGAAAGGGGCTTGACGTCTCAATAAGATCCAACGTAAACCTTTATGAGTTTGAATTTGATGTAAGGAATAAGATAAAGGAGTATCTGCAAAGGGGAACTGTTAGCGTCCTCGTGCAGGTAGAAGCAAAGAAGCCAAAGGGAAACGTGGTAAATCCTGACACCTTGGTTAGCACTTTTCAGTTTTTTAAAGATTTAGCCCAGCGTTCTGGGTTCAATCTCTCCGATGATATGGCTTTTTATGCCTCTTTAAGGTATGTGGAGATGGCGGAGGAAGAGCTGGAGGAAAAGACCAAGGCACTCATTATTCAGGCATTGACTGACGCACTAAAGGAAGTTGTAAAAAGCAGAGAAGAAGAAGGAGCAAAACTAAAGGAGGATCTTCTTTCTAGGCTGAAGATTATAAAGGAGTACCTAAAAAATATTCTTGAAAACAAAGATAGCGTTTTAGAAAGGGCAAAGAAAAGGGTTTTGGAAAAGGCAAAGGAGCTAAATCTCCCGGAGGGAAATCCCACAGTTCTTAACGAGATCAGTCTTATCCTTTCAAAGATGGACATAGAGGAGGAAGTGACACGCTTTAAGGTTCATCTTGAAAGGTTTGAAGGGTTGCTGGATGCAGAGGGAGAGGTAGGAAGGAAGTTGGAGTTTTTGCTCCAAGAAATGCACAGGGAGATAAACACCTTAGGAAACAAAATGCCCGAGCTTTCCCAATGGGTAGTGGAGATAAAAACAGAGGTTGATAGGTTAAAACAGCAGGTGGCAAACATAGAGTAGTGTTATAATATATTCTATAGCGGGCGTAGCTCAGAGGTGGAGCGGCTGCTTGCCATGCAGCAGGTCGCGGGTTCGAGTCCCGTCGCCCGCTCTTAGGCAACGTGGCCGAGTGGTTAGGCGAGGGACTGCAAATCCCTTCTACGGCGGTTCGAATCCGCCCGTTGCCTTGAGAAAAGCTCACCAACAATGGAAACCTATCTAATACCAATTCTCGCTTCTATAGTAGCTGGTTTTGTAAATGCCATAGCTGGCGGCGGAACCCTTATAACCTTTCCCGCTTTGATCTTTGCAGGCTTAGACCCACTCTCTGCCAACATAACAAACACCGTAGCACTATGGCTTGGACCTTTTACCAGCGCCCTGAGCTACAGAAAGACTCTGAAGGAAAACTTCCCTATTCTTAAAACCTTTTTGCCTCCATCCTTGCTTGGTGCCTTGTTTGGTGCTTTCTTGCTCATACACACTCCGCCCGAGACCTTTAAAAAAACCGTTCCTTTTTTGATAGGCTTTGCTACCCTTTTGCTTGCCTTCAGTGAGCTGATTCTCAAGTTCATAACAAAGCTTGGCAAATCTTCAAAGTTCCTTCCTATCTTACTTCAGTTTCTCACAGCTATCTACGGAAGCTACTTTGGGGCGGGCATAGGCATAATGATGGCATCTTCCATAGTGCTTTCTGGCGTTTCAAACATGCAACTGACCATAGCCCTCAAGAATTTTTTGGGTTTTGTGATAAACCTTTTGGGTGCCCTTATCTTTTTATTTAGTGGAAAGGTTGCCTTTAATTTTGTGCTTGTTATGATGCCGGCTTTTATGTTAGGTGGATACTTAGGAGCAGTGGTAGCCAAAAGGTTAAATCAGAAAACTGCCAAAGCGGTGATCGTCGCTTGGGGATTTTTGCTTAGCTTTGTGTTCTTCATAAAGGAATTTGGGCTTCTTTGAAGGCTTCTTC
>JAEMPM010000126.1 GCA_022759285.1 Thermocrinis sp. | reverse complement strand
GAATAGGGCTTTACTGTCATCTTTTCAGTGGTAAAGCAGGACCTTAGGTATTCTCTGCATTTTTTCTTCAATTCATCGCTGTAATCTCCAAAGGGATAAGCTCCGTGTTCTACACTTTCTCCTAGAAAGCTTTTGAGTAAGCTCATGGATGTTTTAAAGTCTTCCTCTAATCTGTTTTTCATCTCCTCTTCCGTTTCGAAGGTAAGCAAACTGTCAAAGTTCCTTTTGAGTAATTCTTTTAGCTCTTTTTTCCAAGATCTATTTTCAAAAAAGCTATCTCCTAAGGATCGGATGAACTCTTTGACCTCTGGCTTCAGACTTCCTGCCTTTATGGCTAAGGAGCCTTTCATGGGAAAGATGGGATAACCTTTTCTTAAATCACCTTTGTATATATGCAAAAGAGACCAGTGTCCATCTCCATCGTAGAAGTCTATAACTTCATCTCTTTCAAAGGCTTTTAAATGCCAATGGGAATGCCAACCAAAGGAAAAGACATCCTTCATGCTCTTTATTTCCTCCAAGGTCAAAAAGTCTGTGCTTCTGCCTTGTTTTACAAACTCTGCGTTTGCATCCTTCATGCTCTTTGGTCTATAAAGCTCTTCCCAAGACACTTTCCCTTCCCAGTAATCAAGGAGTGTAGGTCTCTTTTTGTCCTCCAATAGCACTCGAGAGGTTGCTAAAAAAAGGGTTGCTTTTACTTTGTGCTTTTTTAGGATAGGATAGGCGTAAATGTAGTTGTCCGCATAGCCATCGTCAAAGGTTATTGCCACTGCGTTTTTGTGGCATTTTCCGTTTATTACGCAATCCAAAACCTCATCCAAAGAGACTATTTTGTATGTGCTCTTTAGTATTTTTATCTGCAAATCAAAGGTTCTCCACCAAAGGTCAAAGCCGGGATTTTTTATAACCTTGTGATACAAAAGTACTAACATTTGGTTATTTTACTCCCAAGAGTTTTTGGAATAGGTTTATATACTCCTGGCAGGTTTTTTCGGGGGTAAAGTTCATGGCAGTTTCCCTTGCCCTTTTGCCTATTTGGTGGTATTCTTCCGGAGATAGCTTTAGCACCATTTCCATCTTTTGCCCTAGGGCGTTAAAGTCCCCCACATTCACACTAAAGCCGTTAAAACCATCCTTCAAAAAATCCTCCACTCCGCCAGCCTTTGTAGCTATAACAAC
Organism: Thermocrinis sp.; assembly: GCA_022759285.1. Classification (GTDB taxonomy): domain Bacteria; phylum Aquificota; class Aquificia; order Aquificales; family Aquificaceae; genus Thermocrinis. The sequence continues at coordinate 4,822 of JAEMPM010000126.1, read as the reverse complement.
CTTCTCGCAGGCCATGGCTTGCAAAAGTGCATTAGGCAGTCCCTCAAGGTAAGAGGACATAACATAGTAATCCCCTGCGTTGATATAATCCTCCGGATTTTCTCTAAAACCTACGCCTATTACCCTTTCCCCCACCGAGTAAGCTTTTGCCAGTTTATTTCCCTCCGTGTCCGTGAGCGAACCCACCAAAAGTAGATAACAGTTAGAACACTTTAGCTCGGAAAAAGTTTTGATAAGCATATCTTGTCCTTTCACTGGAGGGTTCCAATTGGCAACATTTACAAAGACCTTGGCATCCGTGGGAATGCCCAACTGCCTTCTTATGCTTAAGCCCTTTTCCCGGTTCGGATAAAACCTCTCTAGGTCTATAGCACTTGGGATAACATAAAGTTTATGCTCTGGAAAGCCTGCGGATGCAAGGTTTTTTACAACCGCTTTGGAAACACCTACCACCGCATCTGCGTAAGCATACTTTAGCTTTAAAGATAAAAGGTTTGGCACTCTTGCACTTCTTTTCACCACCACAAGCTTTGGCTTATCTTTTAAAAAGGGATAGACAAGTCTAACATAGTCGTAAGCATGGGGGGAGTTTGCTATAACCACATGGTAGTTGTTTTCTTTTATGATCCTGTATAACCTTAGGTAGTTGGCAAAGTTCAATCTGTTAAATTTGGTGTGGTTTTCAAAAAACCGAAAGACTACACCATAAGGGGAAAGCTTTTCTATCATTTCTTTGTTTTGGTAGGCAAGGGCAAGCTCTACATCTACTTCTTGCTTTTTTAGCTCCCTTGCGAGGAGATAAACCTGCTCCTTTGTCCCGCTCCAGCCAAAGCCATCTACTACCGAGAGAACTCTTAGCACTTAATATATTGTATTTTGGAAATGTGGATCCTGCTTTTTGTAGTTTTTCTGTCAGGTTGTACGGTAGTTGTAAAGGACAGAGAGCCTATCACTCAAAGGGATAGTGAACGGGCAACCGGTTTTCTTAGGGTATACTGTCCATCCAAAATTGAGACAATGGGTTTTTACTGCACGGGCAACAGAGCATACAGCAATCTTGTTCAAGCGGGCAGTCGTGTTAGGATTTATAGCCAAAGTACGGGAAAGAGCATAACCATAGCCATTTATAGAAGAGACGATATCAACGGTGTATGCGTGCCGGAGAGGTTTGAACCCCTTCTGGGAAAGGCTCCCTTTAGGGCGGTCTTGAAGGTGGAAAGATGCGGGCTGGATGGAAACACGGTATGCCCTCCCGTAATCAGAGGTATGGCAAGTTGGTATGGATATCCTTATCATGGAAGAGAAAGTTCTTACGGAATCATCTTTGATAAAGAGGGGATGTATGCAGCACACAGGGAGCTTCCCCTTGGTACCTTGCTGAGGGTAAGGAACTTAAAAAACGGCAAGGAGGTGGAGGTAAAGGTAATAGATCGGGGACCCCTCAAGGAGGGCAGGGTGCTGGACCTCTCAGAAGGCGCGGCGAGAAAGTTGGGAATGATAGAGGATGGAGAGGTACCGGTGGAAGCGGTGGTCATTCGCTGTGGAGATTAGGAGTTCTCTATTTTTACTTTATACCGCTTCCTTAAAGATATACTTGGGCTTGATCCGCTGACTTACCACCTCTTCGTCTATTATCACCTTCTTTATGTTCTTCTTGGAGGGCACTTCAAACATCACATCTATCATGATCTCTTCCATTATTGCTCTGAGTCCTCTGGCACCCGTCTTGCGTTTTATGGCCTCCCTCGCAATTTCCCGCAGAGCACCTTCGGTAAATTCAAGCTCTACGCCCTCCATCTCAAAGAGCTTTTTGTATTGCTTCACCAGGGCATTTTTAGGTTCCACAAGAATTCTTACCAGGTCATCCTCCGTTAGCTCATCAAGGACTGCGATTACGGGGAACCTGCCTATGAACTCGGGGATCATACCGAAGTGTATTAGGTCGTCAGGCTCCACGTAAGTGAGCACATTGCCCTCAACGTTGTATTTGCCTATGGCAGACTCAAAGCCCACCACCGACTTTCCGAGCCTTCTCTTTATTATGTCCTCAAGGCCCACAAAAGCACCACCACAGATGAAAAGAATATCAGTGGTATCCACTTGTATAAACTCTTGATGAGGGTGCTTTCTGCCACCTTGTGGGGGCACGTTTGCCACCGTTCCTTCTACTATCTTTAAGAGGGCTTGCTGAACACCCTCTCCGGACACATCCCGAGTTATGGAAGGATTTATGCCCGACTTTTTGGCAATTTTGTCTATCTCGTCAATGTAGACTATACCCTTTTGGGCAAGCTCTACATTATACCCACAGTTTTGCAGAAGTCTTGTTAGCACATTCTCCACATCCTCTCCTACATACCCAGCCTCCGTTAGGCTGGTGGCGTCCGCTATGGCAAAAGGCACGTTGAGTATTTTTGCCAAAGTTCTGGCAAGCAAAGTTTTTCCAGAACCCGTAGGTCCTATCATAAGGATGTTGCTCTTTTCTATCTCTACATCATCCAGCTTAAAACCCATCTCCTTCATTCTGACCCGCTTGTAATGGTTATAAACCGCCACCGATAGAATTTTTTTGGCTCTTTCCTGTCCTATTACATACTGGTCTAAAATAGCCTTTATTTCATCAGGCTTTGGTAGCTCTTGAATCTGATGCTGTGCCAACTGGCTCTTTTGCTCTCTTATTAACGCCTCACAGGCAGACACACACTTATCGCAGATGTAGGTGTCGTTGGGACCAGCAATGAGGACCAAAACCTCCTCTTGACTCCTACCACAAAAGGAACATCTATGTCCTGCAGTCTTTTTCTTCATCTTTTTCAAATTTAATTCATCTACGCCCTTTTGGTTATCACCTTATCTACTATGCCATACTCCATAGCCTCGTAGGCAGACATAAAGTAGTCCCTTTCCACATCCTTCTCAATCTTTTCTAAGGGTTGCCCAGTGTGGAAGGCGAGTATTTCGTTCAGCATATTCTTTATCCTCTTTATCTCCTCTGCGTGGATTATTATGTCAGTAGCTTGACCGGTTATACCACCCAAGGGCTGGTGGATCATAATGCGAGAATGGGGAAGGGCATACCTCTTACCCTTGGCACCCGCTGCAAGTAAAACCGCACCCATAGATGCTGCCTGTCCTATGCATATAGTAACCACGTCAGGCTTTATATACTGCATTGTATCGTAGATTGCCATACCGGCGGTGACGGAACCACCGGGAGAGTTAATGTACATGTATATGTCCTTATCAGGGTCCTGAGCTTCCAGAAAGAGAAGTTGAGCAACGACCAAATTGGCCACATGATCGTCTATTGGATAGCCAAGCAAAACAATTCTATCCTGGAGTAACCTTGAGTATATGTCATAAGCCCTTTCGCCCCTTGGTGTCTGTTCTATAACTATGGGCACCAGCTGATCAAGTATTTTCATCCTGCTTTTCCTCCTTCTTCTCTTCAACTTCAATAACTTGAACTTTACTCATTATATCCTCTAAGGCCTTTCTCCTCAGAACATCTCCCTTTATTACTTCTTCCAAGTTTCTTGATTGCACATCAGCTTTTATTTGCTCTGGGCTAACGCCATAAGCTTGTGCCAGCTTGGTGTATTCTTCTTCAATGTCCTTTTCCTCTGCCTGCAGGTTTTTCGTTTGGGCGTATTTATCAAGGATATATCTTAGCTTTATGTTTGCGATCGCCTGTGGCAAAAATTCCTGGGCCAATCCTTGAATATTTATGTATCGTGTGTCTATACCCAAAGAAGATAGCTCTCTGAGTCTCCTTTCCACCAAAAAGCTAAGCTCTCTCCTAAGTAAGGTCTGGGGAATTTCAAACTCATGAAGTTCAATGAGTTTTTTGGCTACCTCTTCCTCTATGAGGAATTTCCTGTAGTTTTCAAGGTTTTCCTTGACCATCTGTCTGATCTTTTCCTCTGCAGAAGACCAGGTGTCTCCTAGCCCCAGCTCCTTTGCAAAGTCATCGTTCACCTCCGGTAGGACCTTCTCCTTTACCGTCCTTATAGAGATTTTCACCTTTGCCTTTCCTACTACCTTGCCCTCAGTATCAAAAAGATCTACACTCTCTATCTCCACCTCTTCCCCTTCCTTTTTACCCACCAGTGCTTTATCTATTTCTTCCCTCAAGAACCTTTGTCCTACTATTACGGTAGTCTCCCCTTCTGATGTTTCTCCGCTTTCTAAGTCCTCCACTATGTAATCTATTACCACTAGATCACCTTCTTTTATTTCTCTATCCACGGGCTCCCAAAGGGCGTGTTGCTCTCTTAATCTGTTTATCTCTTCTTGGACCATCTCTTCCTTGAACTCAACCTTTGGGATCTCCACACGCAGGTTTTCTATCTCTTGGAGCTTTAGTTCAAAGCTTGGGGGTACCTCAAAGACCACACGGTAGGCTACCTTTTCTTCACTTTCTTCGACCTGAACCTCTTCAAGGTATATGTCCGCAGCAGGTTTTAGACCGCTCTCTTCTATGGCTTTTGATAAAGTGGCGTCCGCAACCCTTTTACCAACTTCCTCCCTTATGTAGTCCTTGTACCTCGCCTTTATGAGCCAAAGAGGAGCCTTTCCTCTTCTGAAACCTTCAATCTCTACGTTCTGCACCAACTCTTGGTATATGTTCTCCAAGTTTTTCTTTACGATATCTCCTTGGACTTCCACCAATAAGCTTTTAAATAGCCCTTCTCTGTCCTCAAGGCTGATCTTCATAGAAACCTCCTTAGATTTTATGCGGGTGGAGGGAGTTGAACCCTCACGGGCATAAGCCCACGGGATCCTAAGTCCCGCGCGTCTGCCAATTCCGCCACACCCGCTT
>JAEMPM010000068.1 GCA_022759285.1 Thermocrinis sp. | reverse complement strand
TCCAAAACTTTCCACTGGTTGCCTTCCTTTTTCACTATGGCAAACTCCACCCGTTTGTTATACACAAAAGGATAAAGAGAAATCTTTTTCTTTTCCTTTTTAGCAAGCCAAAACTGACGAATTAATGGAATTTCTGCACCGCAAAGGGGGTTTTGGCAGGGTATAGTCCTTGCCCATAGGTATCCTACTGGTATGGAGCCGTCTTCATCTGTTGGATAAAACCTTCCTATCTCTTTTTTAGCCTCTTCCAATACCCACTCTCCCCACCTTTGAACATCCTTTATAAGAGGGCTCTCTTGTTTTTCTTGCTTGTAAAGTCCGCTTTGCTCTACTACCTTCTGAGGTCTTCCATACTTTTGAGGATATTCAAGGACGCATTTTAGTATCAAGACCGCCACCGGGTTGTAATCAATGGCATGGGTTTCTAAACCAAGCCGTAGGCACTCTAAGGGAATTGAGCCACCGCCCGAAAAGGGGTCCAAAACCCTCAAAACCTTTCCACCGTTCTCCTTTTTTATTTCTTCCCTTGCCTTTTTTATAAGCTCTTGGTTGAGGGATGTTTCCCACTTGGCAATCTTCAAAAGGAATTTCTTTTTCTCCTCTATGTTTTCTGCAGACACCAAAGCGGAATAGATGGTTGCCCTTGAAGCTATCAAAGGTCTTCTTGCCCACCATATATGCAGTGTGGATATATGCCCGTGTCTTATGTTTTTTTCCCTTGCGGACTCTTCGCTGATTTCCTTTATTGGAAGTAATTCTTCAATAAGCCTCTTCATACCTTTCCCCCTTTTCCTTCCATTCCTCTGGGGGCACTACATACCTAATATCCACCACCCTTTTATCCATTTTAAGCCTTTCTGCTGGGTTGTTTATTATGTAAAGGGTTGGGTTTGTTTTGGCGTTGCACACAATATACAGCCAATACTTTTCCTTAAGTTGCCTTGCCTTTAGGTATTCGTTCATTGTTAGCTCTACATAAGATTCGTCGCTTCTTGCTTTAACCTCTATGTATCGGATTTCTCCTTTGCCCTCTGACCTTATATCGTAGCCAAGGTTTTCCTTTGAAACATCCACAGGCTCCCTTCCCTGAGACCTCTCATAAGCCATAGCAAGCTCCATCCCTATCCTTTCTACCTCTTCATCCGCCAATCCCTTTTTATATGCAGGACGCACATAAAAAATACCCAAAAGCCTTGGAGCACCGTGAGTGAGATTTTTTTCTTTCTCAATTTGGTCTTTTAACTCCTCCAAAGCTCGCTTGTAGCTTTCTCTTCTTTCTTCCAACTGGGCAATGATGCCTTCAAGATTTTTCTCTCCCCTTTCTTTTCTCTCCTCAAATTCGTAAATTTTCCAACCTAAATCATCTATGAACCTTTCCAAAGATTTCACTCCGTATTTTTGCTTTACCTTTGCCTGTCTTTCCCTTTCCTTTAGTATCTCTTCCTTGTATTGGTTAATTAACTCGTAAAAGAGCTCTTCTGCCTTTTTCCTTCTTTCGTCAATGTTGTAGGTGGGTACTTGCATTCCTTCATCCACTGGCACCAAATCCCAAAGAATGTTAAGGTTTATGGGTGATAGCTCCCTTCCGTTGTCATAAATGCAAAAGAGTTTTTTCCCTGCAATTTTACCTGTTCCATCCAAAACCTCTCCCTCAAAGAGCCACAAAAATCCCTCAAGTCTTCCAGAAGGGTCTTCAAAAACTGCACCATTCAAAAGTTTTTCTTTGTACCTTTCAAGTACAAGGTCTATAAGGTTTTCCAAGAGAGGATGCCCAAAGGAGATAAACTCTACCTCTGGATTTTTGAAAGCCTTTTCCTTGTCAAAGGTTACCTTTGGATATTCCCTCTTTACAACCTGTTTGTTTTGCTCCGCCTTTTTGCTTAACTCAAATGGTACTTTTTCTATGCTCAAAAATCCATCCCTTCTTTCCTTAACCCTTCCGCCAAACTTTTCAAAAGCCCTTTTGAACCATTCCTCCACATACTCCGGCACAAGTCTGTTTTCCTTTGCCCTTTCGTAATTTTCTGCAAGCCTTGTGTAATCAATGTTTCTCGTTGCCAAAGCTTCCTCAAGGACATCTCTCCTTAGTCTTTCAATGTATTCCTTATCTAACTTAACTTCCAACTCCCTTTCTATTTCTTCCAAGCTTCTCGTTTGTATCGCTGCAGAAACTATAAGCTCGTAAAGGTTTTTGTCAGGGAAAATTTCACCTATAACATCAAAAACTTTGTCCCCAAGGTCTTTTTCCATTTCCTTTAGCTTTTTAAAGAGTTTTTCTAAGACCTTTCCTTCCCTCGTGTTGCTTGCCACCAAGTTAAAAACATGCACATCCCTCTGCTGTCCGTATCGGTGGATCCTTCCCATCCTCTGCTCTAACCTGTTGGGGTTCCAAGGGATGTCGTAGTTGATCATAATGTGGCAAAACTGAAGGTTTATGCCCTCTCCCGCTGCGTCGGTGGCAATCATAACATCCGCCCAATCCCTAAAGTCCTTCTCTGCCTTTATTCTCTCCTCCAAGGGCATTCCACCGTGTATGGTGCATACCGAGTAGCCCCAATCCCTTACCTTTTTCTGCAAATACTCCAAGGTATCCCTTGATTCGGTAAAGATCAAAATCTTTCTGTTTCCTCCTTTCTCCTCTATGGTTTTTAAACCCTCCTCCAAGGCTTTTTTTAACTCTCTTAGCTTTGTCTCCTCTTCCCTTTCCATAACTTCCTTTGTTTTTTTGATTAGGTTTCTTATTGTTTCTATCTCCTGTCTTAGCTCTTCTGTGTTTTTAGCCAAGCTTACACTTTCCCACTCCCTTTCTTTCTCAAGGATTTCATCCTCTGTAGAATCTTCAATCTCCTCCAACTCCTCCAATTCCACGAAAGCTTCTCTTTTTTCCACAGAACCCTTTTTCAAAAACTCCTCCAACCTTTCCTTTCTTCTCTCCAAGGATCTCAAGAGGGCATAAAGGCTTGACGCAAACCTTCTCTGGAGGATCACCAATGCAAAGGCTACGTTTCTTTTTTTATCCTTATTCTCCTGTTCTGCTTTACCATACTGCGTGCTTACGTAATCCGATAGCTGATTGTAAAGCTCTATCTCTGGGTCCGAAAGGTTAAAGGATATGGTTTTTACTTCCCTTTTGGTAAATAAGGGCTTACCTTCAAAATCCCTCAGATCCTCCTTTAGTCTTCTTATAAACAACGGGTTGTCCCCGCTTTTTATAGATTCCTCTATCATCTCCGGAGTGGCAAAAAAGCCTTCTCTTAGCAGGTCCAAAAGAAGTTGGAAACTCTCTCGGTATCCACTGTGAGGAGTGGCGGTCAAAAAGAGCATGTGGGTGGAGTTTTTAGCTAATGCCTGTCCAAGTTTATACCTTTTGGTTCTTTCCACTTTTTGTCCATATTTGTGAGCGGACATTTTGTGGGCTTCATCTACTACCACTAAATCCCAATGCGTGCTGGCAATAATGTTTAACACATCATCCTGCTTAGCAAAATCCATAGAAAGGATCACCTGATGTTTTTCCTGAAAGGGATTACTTCCGTAGCTGTTTTTTAAAAGGTTTCTATCAACTACCTCAAAGTTTTCCTGAAACTTTTCTTTCAGTTCCCTGATCCATTGGTCTCTTAGATGCCCGGGAACTACTACAAGAATCCGTTTTGCAAGACCTCTGAGCTTTAGCTCTTTTATTATAAGCCCCGCCATTATGGTTTTCCCTGCTCCCGGGTCATCCGCTATCATAAAACGCACCTGAGGGAGCTTTAAGGCATACTCATAAACCGCCTCTATCTGAAAGGGCAAAGGGTCTATCTTTGAGACGCTTACTGCCAAATATGGGTCAAAGAGGTATGCATACCTGAGCCTCAGGGCTTCTGTAGCCAAAAAGGCTTCTGAACCTTTGGTGGAAAAATCGGTGTTCTGTATGGTTATTTTCCTTAATTCCTCTTCAGTGAGAAACCAATCGCGGATAACCCCACTGTTTATGAGCCTTCCGTATATTATTACTCCCCCATCTATTTCATCTACCTTTATTACCTCCACCGGCTCAGGGAAAAAGTTTCCCTTAATTATGCTTTTTTCTTTGAGTTCCATCAGATTAAAATCTTATACCATGAGTGTAGGTTTTATCGGTCTTGGAAGTCTTGGAAAGACAATAGCCAAAAGGTTAATAGATCAGGGTGTCCCCCTTGTGGTTTGGAACAGGACAAAAGAGAAGGCTTTGGACTTAGGTGTAGAAATTGCCCAAAGCCCCGCAGAACTTAGCAAGAGGGTAAATACCATCTTTGTTATGGTCTTTGATTCACAGGCAAGCGAAGAAGTGATCTTTGGAAAGGAGGGTTTGGTTCAGGGAGACATAAAGGGAAAAACGATCATAGATATGACCACCAACCATTACAGATATGTGGAGTTCGCATATCAAGAGTTAAAAAAACTGGGTGCGTATTATCTGGATGCTCCAGTACTTGGGAGCGTGATTCCTGCCCAAAAGGGAGAGCTAACCATACTGGTTGCCGGAGAAAAGGAGAAGTTTGAAGAGCACAAAAGCCTTTTTGAAAAGTTCTGCCGGGCTATCTACTATGTGGGAGAGGTGGGCAATGCCACAAAGCTAAAGCTTATAAACAACATAGTTCTTGGTGGTTTTATGGAAATTCTGGCGTCCGCCATAGCTTTGGGTGAGAAAGCAGGCTTTGACAAAGAGCTGATTATAAATATTCTCAACGACGGGGCGGGCAAGTCCTACATCCTTGACGTGAAAAAGAAAAAGCTCTTAGAAGAGGACTTTTCCACCCACTTTTCCGTGGATTTGATATACAAAGACCTTCACTATGCCCAAGATCTGGTAAAAGATTTAAACGCCTTTACCTTTAGCCTGCAGAATGTAAAGGAAGCTTACGGCTTGGCAAGGGCTATGGGACTAAAAGACTTGGACTTCTCCGCAGTTTATAAGGTTTTCAAAGGAATTTGAGAGCTCTGTCTCCTATGTCCTTTCTGTAATACATGCCCTCAAAGTGTATCTTTTCCACCGCCTTGTATGCTTTTTCCTTTGCCTCTTTTAAGCCGTTTCCCCACGCACAGACGTTGAGAACCCTTCCGCCTGTAGTGATGAGCTTTCCATCCTTTAGCTCCGTGCCCGCGTGGAAGATTATCACATCCTCATTTTTAATGTCCTCTAGACCATGGATCTCTTTGCCCACTTCTGGCTTTTCTGGGTAGCCTTTGCTTGCTAACACCACGCACAGGGAACACCTTTCGTCTATATCCAAGCTTACCTTTTTACCTTCGTGAAAGTCTAAAAGCTTTTCCAAAAAGTCCCCCTTTATTCTCATCAAAAGGGGCTGTGCCTCTGGGTCCCCGAGCCTTACGTTGAACTCCAAAACCATGGGTCCCCTTGAGGTTAGCATCAAACCCGCATACAAAAAGCCCCTGTAGTATATCCCTTCCTGGGCAAGGGCCTTTATGGTCCTCTCAATGATCAGTTCCCTTATTGCCTTTTCAGTTTCTGCATCCACAAAGGGATTGGGCGAATACGCCCCCATTCCGCCTGTGTTGGGTCCTTTGTCTCCGTCCAAAAGCCTTTTGTGGTCCTGAGAGGTGGGAAGTGGAACATACTCGGTGCCATTTACCATAACTATGTAAGATGCCTCTTCTCCTTCCAAAAACTCCTCTATAACTACCCTCTTGCCAGCAGGACCTAAGATGCCCCTGTTCATAAATAGGTCTATAGTCTCCAAAGCAGACTGCTCGGTTTTACAAACCACCGCACCCTTTCCACCGGCAAGCCCGTCCGCCTTTATCACCAGAGGAGCACCAAAATCCTTTACAAACCTCTTTGCCTTTTCTGGGTCCTCAAAGACTTCAAAGTTTGCAGTAGGAATGCCATGCTTTAGCATAAACCTTTTGGCAAAGATCTTGCTACCTTCCAGCATGGATGCCCTTTGGGAAGGCCCAAAGATTTTTAGTCCTCTGCTTTCAAACTCATCCACAATGCCCCCTACGAGAGGTGCTTCGGGACCTACCACCGTAAAGTCTATTCCTTCCCTTTGGGCAAAGTCCGCAAGCTCTTTAACGTTGGTTGGATCTATGGGAACCCTCTTTCCCTTAATACCTCCGTTTCCCTTTGCCACAAAGACCTCTTTAACCAAAGGACTTTGGCTGATTTTCCAATAAAGGGCGTGTTCCCTTCCTCCGTTGCCAACTACCAAAACCTTCACGAATATTGATTAT
>JAEMPM010000164.1 GCA_022759285.1 Thermocrinis sp. | reverse complement strand
ATTGGGTAATAATAATTGTATTTGGAGCTTTGGCTGGAGTAAACCACTTTTGGATTATGCTATATAAATATGACGGACTTTGTGCATTTACACCTACACACCCAATACTCCCTCCTTGACGGAGCTATAAAGATAAAGGACCTGGCAAGCAAGGCTAAAGAATTTGGCTACTCAGCGGTTGCCGTCACAGACCACGGAAACCTATTTGGGATCTTGGACTTTTACAAGAACATGAAAGAACAGGGCATAAAGCCCCTTCTGGGTATGGAAGCTTACTTTACCACAGGCTCTCGCTTTGACAGAAAGGGCAAAGGTTCAGAGGACAACATTACCGATAGATACAACCACCACCTTATCCTGATTGCCAAAAACGACGTGGGGCTAAAAAATCTGTACAAGCTCTCCTCCCTTGCCTTTAAGGAGGGCTTTTACTATAAACCAAGAATAGACTACGAGCTCCTTTCAAAATACTCGGAGGGCTTAATAGCCCTAACCGCATGCATCAAAGGTGTGCCTACTTATTACGCCAGCATAGGAGAAGTTCAAAAGGCAGAGGATTGGGTAAAGAAATTTAAGGATATATTCGGAGAAGATCTGTACCTTGAGCTTCAGGTAAACTCACTTCCGGAGCAAGAAATTGCCAACAGGCATCTGGTGGAGATCGGCAAGAAGTTGGGAGTCAAACTCGTAGCTACAGGAGATGCCCACTACCTACTGCCGGAGGACCGCATAGCCCATCAGGTGCTTATGGCAGTGCAGATGAAGAAAACTCTGAACGAGCTTCAAAAAAGCGAATTCAAATGTGCTAACGAAAACTTGCACTTTGCCAGCCCACAGGAGATGTGGGAGAGGTTCAAAGGAAAGTTTGACGGATGGGAAAAGGCTTTGCTAAACACCTTGGAAGTAGCGGAAAAGTGCCAAGACAGGTTTGAGGTTCTTGAGAATAAAGGTTATCTTCTCCCGAGCTTTTCTGAAAACTCCTCAGAGGCGGAGCTATTGAAAGAGCTTGCCATAAAAGGGCTTAAACAGAGGATTGAGCAAGGGCTTGTCAAAGACTCCAAAGAATACTGGGACAGGCTTGAGTATGAACTCAGCGTAGTAGAAAAGATGGGCTTTGCGGGATACTTCCTGATTGTGCAGGACTTTATAAACTGGGCTAAGGGACAAAAAATTCCCGTCGGTCCGGGCAGAGGTTCAGCGGCGGGTTCTTTGCTTGCCTTTGCCCTTGGCATAACTGACGTGGACCCCATAAAGCACGGACTACTCTTTGAGAGATTTTTAAACCCCGAAAGGGTATCCATGCCAGACATAGACGTGGATTTTTGCATGGAAAACAGGGACAGGGTATTGGAGTATGTAAGGGAAAAGTACGGTGCGGAAAACACAGCAAAAATAATCACCTACAACGTGATGAAGGCAAAGCAAACCTTGAGGGACACTGCCCGGGCTTTGGGACTCCCCTACTCAGAAGCGGACAAATTGGCAAAGCTTATACCCCCAGGGGATGTGCAAGGCACCTGGCTATCGTTGGAGGAAATGCTACTGACACCCATAGAGGAGCTCCTTGAAAAATACGGAAAGCACAGAAACGATATTGAAACCAATGCAAAGAAGTTAAGAAAGCTCGCCCAAGAAAACCCAGAGATCAAAAAGCTTTTGGAAATAGCGTTACGTTTGGAAGGCTTAACAAGGCATACATCCCTCCACGCAGCGGGCGTGGTTATATCTCCCGTTCCCTTGGAAGAGCTTGTGCCCCTTTACTATGATGACGGAGAGCTAGCTACCCAGTTTGATATGGCAAAGCTCGAAGAGGTTGGGCTCGTAAAAATGGACTTTTTGGGTCTCAAGACCCTCACAGAGCTTGAGAAGATGCGTCAGATGGTAGCACAAAGGCACGGAAAGGAGATAGAGTTTTTAAAACTTCCCTTGGATGATCCAAAGGTCTATGAACTTTTAAAGAAGGGACTTACCTCCGGTGTCTTTCAGTTGGAAAGTAGCGGTATGAAAAACCTATTAAAGAGGCTTGAGCCGGACAACTTTGACGATATAGTGGCAGTTTTGGCTCTATACAGACCTGGACCACTCAAAAGCGGTCTGGTGGACAGTTACATAAACAGAAAGCACGGGAGGGAGCCGATAGAGTATCCATTCCCAGAACTTGAGCCCGTTCTAAAAGAAACCTACGGCGTTTGGGTCTATCAGGAGCAGATAATGAAGGCGTCCCAAATACTGGCAGGCTTTACTCCGGGTGAAGCAGACACATTGCGTAAAGCCATAGGAAAGAAGAAAAAGGAAGTTATGCAAGAGATGAGGGAAAAGTTTATAAAAGGTGCAGTCGAAAGGGGCTACCCAGAGAAAAAGATCGTAGAGCTTTGGGAAGACATAGAAAAATTTGCCAGCTACTCTTTCAACAAATCCCACTCCGTAGCCTATGGCTACCTTTCTTACTGGACCGCGTACATGAAGGTGTACTATCCTGAGGAGTTCTTTGCTGTAAAGTTCTCAATGGAAAAATCCGACAGGAAGTTTATAAACATAATAAACGATGCAAGAACGAACTTTGGAATACAAATACTACCACCAGATATAAACAAAAGCGACGCAGATTTTGTCATAGAGGATAGGAAGAAGATCAGGTTCGGCTTGGCAAGGATAAAGGGTGTAGGAGAGGAAACTGCCAGGCTTATAGTATCAAAGAGAAATGGTAAGTGGAAGAGCCTTGCGGACTTTGTTAAAAGCGTAAAGGTGAATAAAAAGGTCTTGGAAGCACTAATAAAAGCAGGAGCTTTTGACTTCACTGGAATGTCAAGAACAGAAATGCTCTCTAAGCTATCCGAAAAGGACAGCCTCTATTCTACAAGAGGGCTCTTTCAAACAGGTCAAAAGGTACAAGAAGACCAATCTAAGTATGAAAGAGAAGTACTTGGCTTTTACCTTGCCCAGCATCCTCTGGATCCATACGAGAAATTACTTAGCGGAAAAGTTATGCCTTTGGAAAATATAGAGGACTTGGAGGAAGGCGAATATACCTTTGCGGGCGTGATATCGGAATTGAAGGTGAAGAAAAACTCAAAGGGAAGCTTGTATGCGGTTTTTAATCTCATTGACAAAACAGGCATTGGTGAGGTAGTCCTTTGGCCTGAAATCTACGAAGAAAACAAAGAAAGGCTAAAGGATGATGAGCTTGTGGTGGTACATGGAACTTTGGTAGAAGACCAAGAGACAGAAACCCTAAAGATCATTGCAAAGGAAATTTATTCCGTAGAAGAGTTTCTCTCGAATAAGATAAAGTACGTGCGTATAAAGATTCAAAGGGAGCTAACGGACAAAGAGTTAGAAAGCCTCTATAGGGCGGTTAGTCTGTGTCTTTCTGAAAAGGGAGCGGAGCTTTTAATAGAGTGCAGATTAAATGGCAAAAGTGTGCTCATGCAAGCAGACCCAAGGTATAGGTTAGAACCAAAGACAGAACTGTATAATCTCCTACGGGACTTGCCGGTGGAGGTCAGCTTAGAGCTTTAGATATATAAAGCTGACGTTGTCCCTCTGAGACTTTTCCTTTAGGGCTTGAAAAATTGCATCAACGGGCTCTTCGAGACTTGCGAAAAACCTCATCTCCTCTTTGCTGAACTCCTCCCAAAAGCCGTCTGAGCATATTAACAGGGCTGTTTCCTTTTTGGGAATTCTCTTTGTGTAAAGCTCAAAGCCTGAGTAGTCTCCAAGTATGGCTGAAGTTAAAATGTGCTTTTGTGGATGAAACCTGGCATCCTCTTCGCTTATTTTTCCCGCAATGATCAGGTCCTCCACCAGAGTATGATCCCTTGATACCTTTACAAAATCTCCATCTTTCTTTAAATAGACCCTGCAGTCTCCCACATTAAAGACGATAATGTCTTTATCTCCTAGGATCACACCCGCAAGGGCAGTACCAAGCCCAAAGGCAGAAGGTTCCTTCTTAACATAATCCAAAAGACTCTCTTTAGCCTTCCAAAGGGCATCGTTTAAACTTTTCTCATCAAAGGGCTCAAGTTCAGAAAGAACCCTCAAAACCTCATAAGAAGCAACCTCTCCCTTAGCATGCCCCCCTAAGCCATCTGCCACCACAAATAGCTTTCCTTCCATTTCTCTAAATGCGGGTGCATCCATAACCTCCCTTCTTATTACCTCTCTTCCCACTAGCAGGGCATCTTCGTTATTCTGTCTTACCTTTCCTTTATGAGTAAAATACCAAACCTTCATTGTAGTAGCTTAGAGAGGTCCTCTTCTAACTCCCTGTATACCCCGAGCCTTATCTTCTTCACGGAACCGTCTTTATCCACCAAGTATGAAGTGGGAAGTCCGGAGATGTTCAACCCTGCCTCTCCCTTTATTCTAACTATGGGAAAACTATAGCGGTTTTCCTCCAAAAATTCCTTCAAAGCTCCCTCGGATGTATCCATGTTCACCGCAAGAATCACAAAGTTTTTGCCGCTGTATTTCTGATAAATCTTTTCAAAGATGGGCATCTCCTCCTTGCAAGGAGGGCACCAGGAAGCCCAAAAATTTACCAAAACAACCTTTCCTTTGTAATCAGACAGCTTTACCTCTTTACCGTCAAGGGTTAAAAGACTTAACTCAGAGAGCTTTTTTGTATCTTCCTCAAGAAGTTTTTTGTTTCCCTCGCCCGGGATTTTCCCTTTGAAGCTCTCCCCCATCACCGAGGACAAATGCCCTCTTTCTTCTTCCTTCTTATCCATAAAGGATATATAAAGCAAAAGGATCAAAAGAAAAGCCAACAGACCAAAGGCAACGGGCTTAAAGTTCCTATTCATAAAGAATGAGTTTAACACACCGTGAGAACAAGAATGAGAAGCAATACCCGCTTAAGTTTAAAAAGCTTATTTATAATTTTTATGCTACAATATTCTCCCTAGTTTTCAGGAGGAACGCAATGAGAGTAAAGGGTCCTTCTTCCAGAAAGTTTAAGAAGAAGATCTTAAAGCTTGCCAAGGGCTTTAGGGGTAAGAAGCACACTAGCTACAGAAGGGCAAAGGAGTATGTTTTTAGAGCTCTGCAGTACCAATACAGAGATAGAAGACAGAGAAAAAGAGAGTTTAGAAGACTTTGGATTGCAAGGATCAACGCAGGAGTCCGACCTTATGGGCTCTCCTACAGCAGGTTCATGCACGGCTTAAAAAAGGCTGGCTTAAACCTAAACAGGAAAATGTTGGCAGAGATGGCGGTTAGAGATCCAGAAGGTTTTGCCAAAGTGGTGGAGATGGCTAAGCAAGCCCTGGCTGTAGGATGAACTTAGAGGACCTCCAAAGGCAAGCTCAAGAGGACATAAGTAAGGTTCAATCTACGGAGGAACTTCAGCAAGTAAAAGCCAAATATCTGGGTAAAAAGGGTCTTATTACATTAGCTATAAAGGATATTGCTAACATTCCACCCGAGCAGAGGAGAGAGTACGGTTCAAAGTTAAACCAAATTAAGGAGTTTGTGGAAAACCTGTTGAAAGAAGCTCAAGAGAGGCTAAAAAATATTGAGCTAGAAAGGGAGCTTGCGGGTGCATGGGAAGAGCTAACAGTTAGTCTTCCTAAGTGGGTGGGTGCCCTTCATCCCATAAGTCAAACCTTGGAAAGGATAGAAAGCATCTTTTTGAGTATGGGTTTTTCGGTGGAGGAAGGGCCGGAGGTGGAGCTTGAAAGTTATAACTTTGATCTTTTGAACATTCCAAAAGACCATCCTGCCCGAGATATGCAAGATACCTTCTATGTAAATAAAGAAGGTTATCTCTTGAGAACGCATACCTCTCCCGTTCAGATAAGGGTTATGCTTTCCCAAAAGCCACCCATCTATATGATCGCACCAGGCAGGGTTTATAGGAGGGATGACGATCCAACCCATTCGCCAGTCTTCCACCAGGTGGAAGGTTTGGTGGTGGATGAAGGGGTAAGCTTCAAACACATGAAGTATACAATAGAAGTGTTTTTGAAGGAATTCTTTGAAAAAGACGTGCCTGTTAGGTTCAGGGCTTCTTACTTTCCCTTTACAGAACCGTCTGCAGAGGTGGATATAGGTTGTTTGGTTTGTGGAGGTGAGGGTTGTAGGGTCTGCAAGGGTACCGGTTGGCTGGAAGTTATGGGTTGTGGTATGGTTCATCAAAAGGTCCTTGAAAATTGCCATATAGATACCGAACTCTATCAAGGTTTCGCTTTTGGGATGGGAGTAGAAAGGCTATGCATGCTATACTTTGG
>JAEMPM010000003.1 GCA_022759285.1 Thermocrinis sp. | reverse complement strand
TATCTCAATAATGGGATATATTGGCTATACAGAGGGGAACTCTGTCCTTTGAGTTATCATATTAATAATTTGCCTGCTATGAAGGTTTTGCTAGTGCTCCATAAGGCCCTGGCAAACAGGGAAGACTTTTTGAAGAAGTTAGAGGAAGAACTTAATTTGCTTAGCAAGGTAATAGGTCCAGATAGCATATACGCGGTTATCCCTTCGGAGATGAAAGACCTATTTGATCGTTTCCCTGAGTTGGTTTTTATAAGAAACGACAAGGGTAGCTTCCTCTATGGGCTTTATAAGGGTCTTAGAAAACTGAGGGGAAACTATGTTCTTGTTCTTGACCCGGTGGAAAGGCTAACAAAGGAAAAATTGGCACAGATTTTAAGCGCAGGAAAGAAGAACATTCTTTCCAAAGGTTGGGCATTGCTTAGGCTCATGGATCTTGACTACATTATAAGGACCGTGGAAAAATACAGGGAAAAGGAAGGTAGCATGGAGGAGATATTTGAGGAAGTTTATAAAGAATACGGTATAAAATACGAAATACTCTGAGGAGGTTGCCATGGAAGACATATGGGTAGGAAAGTATTTGGTGAAGGCGGATAGATATTACACCAAAGATCACGAATGGGCTTTAGTAAAAGGAAACAGGGCTTGGGTGGGTATAACCGATTATGCCCAAAAGGAATTAGGAGACGTAGTTTATGTAGACCTTCCTTCGGTAGGTGAGGAGTTTGAAGTTGGAGACACATTGGCTAACGTGGAATCGGTAAAGAGTGTATCCCCTGTCTATACACCTCTGTCTGGTAGTGTGGTGGAAGTAAATGAGACTTTGAATGATGAGCCGGGTCTTGTAAATGAATCTCCCTATGAGGATGGTTGGATGGTGGTTTTAGAGCTTAAGGATCCCTCTGAAGTAGAGGATCTTCTATCTCCAAAGGAGTATGCGGGGATCCTTGCAGAGATCGTAATGGAAGAAAAAGGAGAAAAGGTGAGCCTGAACCTGCCGGAGGAGGAAACGGGAGAAGTTATAGAGGAGTCTTTGGAAGCCCTGCCAGAAGAAGAGATAGGATACGAAGAAAAGGAAAGGTAAATGTTTATACCTCACTCGGACAAAGAAGTTAGGGAAATACTTCAAAATTTAGGTCTTTCTTCTTTAGAAGACCTATTTTCCCACATTGACCCTTCCCTTTTGGAGCCTCCCCAAAATCTACCAGAGCCCAAGTCAGAGGAAGAACTGAGAAGATATTTCAAGGAGCTTGCAAGTCTCAACAGATCCCTCGTATACTTTGCAGGTGGTGGTGCTTACGACCGAATAATCCCCTCAGCTATATGGCAAATTTTAAGTAGGGGAGAGTTCTTGACTGCCTATACTCCATACCAAGCGGAAGCATCTCAGGGAACCCTCCAGGCACTATTTGAATATCAGACCTTGATATGTGAGCTAACTGGTATGGACTGCGCTAACGCAAGCATGTACGATGGTGGCTCTGCTTTGGCGGAAGCGGTTCTTATGGCAAGGGCAATAAAAGGAAGAGGAAAAAGGGTAGTGCTAACAGAAGGTATAAATCCACTTTACAGGCAGGTGGTTCAAACCTATCTCTTTGGCTACAAAGATGAGATCCGAGTGGTAAACCTTACGGAAGAGGGTACTACAGACCTTGACCGCTTGGAGGAGCTACTTAAGGATGGAGAATGCCACGCCTTGGCAGTGCAACAGCCAAACTTCTTTGGCTTTTTGGAACCCCTAAAGGAAATTTCCTATCTGGCAAAGAAATATGAAGTTCCCTTTGTGGTGGTTGCAGATCCCATAGCCCTCAGCATACTAAAGCCACCGGGCTCCTTTGGTGCAGACATAGTGGTTGGAGAAGGTCAGCAGATGGGTGCCTTCTTGAACTTTGGTGGTCCCTATGTGGGCTTTTTTGCTACCAAGATGGAGTACGTAAGGAAGATGCCTGGTAGATTGGTGGGTTTAGCGGAGGACATTGAGGGAAGGAGAGCCTTTACGTTGGTGTTGCAGACCAGAGAACAGCATATAAGAAGGGAGAGGGCAACTTCCAACATATGCACCAATCAGAACCTAGTAGCCTTGGCAAATTTACTATACATGGTCCTACTTGGAAGGGAGGGAATGAGGGAAGTCGCCATCCAGAGCCTTTCCAAGGCAATGTATCTAAAGGAAAAACTCTTGAACCTTGGCTTTGAAATACCTTTTGGCGGAAAACACCTCTGGGAGTTCCCCGTAAAACATCCAAAAGCCCAAGAACTCCACCAAAAGCTCATAGAGGAAGGATTTCTCTTTGGTATAAGGCTTGACAGGTTTGGATACAAGGATCAGCTTTTGATAGCAGTCACCGAAAAGAGAACGAAGGAGGAAATGGACCAGCTTGTGGAAAGATTGAGGTATAATATCTCCCATGACGGAACTTCATCATTCACATCAAGATGACGCCCTTGAGGTTTTAAAGAATGCCAAAATTGTTGTAGTGGTGGGAATATCCCCTACCCCTGAAAGGCCCTCCTACTACGTTAGCGAAAGGGTGATAAATAAGGGAATGCACAAGGTATATTTTGTCAATCCCAAGTACGCAGGACAAGAGATTTTGGGAATAAAGGTTCTTTCCTCTCTAGAGGAGGTACCGGAGCCCATTGATATAGTTAATGTTTTTCGAAATCCAGCTTACATAGAGCCCATTTTTGAGGAAGCCCTAAAGGTAGGTGCCAAGTGCGTATGGCTCCAGCCAGGCTGTGAAAACATGGAGGTGATAGAAAAGTACAAAGACAAAATAAAAGTGGTTTGGAACGCTTGCATCGGCGTGGAAGCTGGTTATCTTTAATTGAGCAATGAACCTAAGCATATATTTGGTAACTGACGACGCCTTTTTCAAGGACAGGGATCTTGTAAGTACCATAGAACAAGCCATACAGGGGGGCATAACCGCCCTTCAGTATAGGTTCAAAAACAAAACTTCAAGGCAGATGTATGAGGAGCTTTTGGTCCTCAGGGAACTGACTAAGCGCTACAATGTGGAGCTTGTGGTAAACGACAGGGTGGATTTAGCCTTGGCGGTTTCTGCGGACGGTGTTCATGTGGGAGAGAATGACTTACCACCGGATGTGGTGCGAAAGTTAGTGGGTGATAAGATGTACATAGGCTACTCAGTCAACAGTCTGGAAAAGCTCAGGGAGGTAGAACACCTGCCCATAGACTATATAGGCTTTGGTTCTATTTATGAGACTTCCACAAAGAAGGATTACAAACTGGTGGGCATAGAAGCCCTCCGTCAGGCGGTGAAGATGACCTCAAAGCCCATTATCGCCATAGGGGGCATAACACACTACAGGGTTAAAGAGGTTCTCTCGGCGGGAGCTAAGGGCATTGCGGTGGTCTCTGCTATTCTTGGTTTTGAAGATGTAAAGAAGGCTACGGAAGAATTGGTTTCTGCCTGCAGAAGCTATTACAGAGAAAAGCTCTACTCCATATGAAAGTGCTTTATATTTTCGATGGATCTGCCTTTCTTTATAGGAGTTTTTTCGCCCTGCCGCCTCTATCCACAAGCTCGGGCTTTCCTACAGGAGCCATATACGGCTTTTTGAGGTCTATTTTGGCTATACTGAAAACGGAAAAACCTAACTACATGGCAATTGCCTTCGATCTGCCTGCACCCACTCAGAGAAAGCTTGCCTATTCTGAGTACAAAAGTAAGAGGCCACCCACTCCAGATCCTCTGAAGGTCCAAATACCCGTCATAAAGGAGTTAATAAACCTGCTTGGTATAAAGCTTTTGGAAATGCCCGGCTACGAAGCGGACGATCTGATTGCCTATCTTACACAAAAGGTTAAAAAGGAAGGCTTTAAGGTCAAGATATACTCTCCAGACAAGGATGTTTTGCAGTTGGTGGAAGGAAATCAAGTGGTGGTGATAAACCCTATTTCCGAGGAGGTCTTTGACGAAAACAAGGTTATGGAAAAGTTTGGTGTGCCTCCCCAAAAGCTCGCAGATTACCTCGCCTTAGTGGGGGATAAAACGGACAACATAGAAGGTGTGAAGGGAGTAGGGCCAAAAACCGCCATAAACCTTATTAACACCTTTGGCTCTGTAGAAAACATCTTAGCCCGCTGGGACGAGTTTAAAAAGTTGTTTCCTCATGCAGATAAAAATAGCTTAGAGCTGTCTTACTGGCTGGTAAAGTTGAGACCGCCCGAGGACCTAAACATAGATATCGGAGAGCTAAAACGAAAAGAGCCAAACTTGTCCGCATTGAGGAAAAAGCTAGAAAAGCTTGAGATGAAAAGCATAATAAAGGACTTGGATAAAATCTTTGCTCAGAAAAGCCTGTTTTAGACTAAGCTGTTAATCGCCTTTTCGTGGGTTTGGTCCAGTGCCCTTATTAGGTTGGAATAAGCCTCATGAGCCCTATGGGTCTCAATAAGCTTTGTCATTTCAAGTATAGGATTTACGTTGGAGCCTTCCAAAAAGCCCTGCATTACCTTGAAGTTCCGAGCCCTCTGGGGCTGACCAGTAAACAGGTCCCTTCCCACCTTTTGAGGCTGATTTAAAGTGTATACACCAAGCCTTCCTATGGGCCCTCCTTCTGTAAAGAGGGAGCCATCGGGGGCTACCTTCAGATTACCAGCCACTCTTATATCCCTGCCTTCTTCGTCCAACACCCTCATACCCAGTTCATTGACCAAGTATCCCTCCCTGTCTATACGAAAGTTTCCCTTCCTTGTGTAAAAAATCCGACCCTCTGACCTCACCGCAAAGAAGCCATCTCCTTCTATAGCCAAATCCAAGGGATTTCCTGTTTCTCTTATTGGACCCTGAAGCATTACAACGCTCACCCTTTCCATCAAAGGATACACAAAGTTGTTGGTGGGATTCTCTGGGGAGTTATCCACCTCCCTCTGTCCGTTGGGTGTGTCCCAAAGGCTTACAAGCCCTACATCCATCTTAAAGGCAGGTGTATCCACATTGGCCAAGTTGTTGGTGATAATTTCTAACTTTCTTTCCTGCAAAAGCATTCCGCTTGAGAGTACATAAACACCCTGATAATCTATGGCCATTTTTCCCTCCTAAGGCTAAAAATTTATCACATTTTTACAGAATGAGCATACCATCTCCGTAGCTGTAAAACCCGTATTTCTTTTCTACAGCCTCTTTGTAAGCGGAGAGTATAAATTCCCTACCGCCAAAGGCACAAACCAAAAAGAGTAAGGAAGACCTTGGGAGATGAAAATTTGTTATCAGCCTATCTACCACTTTAAACTGGTAGCCCGGATAAATGTAAAGGTCTGTCCATCCTTCAAAGGGTTCAAAGGGCCTAGTCTCAAGGGCCCTGACTACGGTGGTACCTACTGCTATTACCTTCTTACCCTTCTCTTTAGTCTCCATTATCAAATCCACCGTTTCCTTGGGAATTTTTACGTATTCTGGGTCTACGCGGTGCTCCTCTATCCTTTCCACTTTTACTGGTTTGAAGGTGCCATAAGACACATGCAAGGTTACAAAAGCGGTTTTTATGCCAAATTCCTTCAGCCTTTGAAGTAATTCCTCAGAAAAGTGTAAAGACGCGGTAGGTGCAGCAACGGAACCCTCCTCCTGGGCAAATACTGTCTGATAATAGACCTTGTCTATTTCTTCCTCTTCCCTTTCAAGATAAGGAGGGATTGGGATCTTTCCATATTTGTCCAAAGCCTTTGCAGGGTCTTCTGTGAGGAGTCTTACTCTGAATTTGCCACCTTCTATGTGTTTTAAAACTTCCACTTCAAAATCTTCTGCCACCAATATTTTGATGCCCTCTCTTATACCCTTTCCTCCTATTAGGGCATCCCAAGTGTATTTGTCTATGTAGTCTGTTAGCAAAATCTCTACCTTGCCACCGGTAGGTTTTCTACCGTAAAGTCTTGCTGGCAAAACCTTTGAGTTGTTAAAGACCAAAAGGTCTCCTTCCTCCAAGTATTGAGGAAGGTTCCAGAAAACGTCGTGCTTTATGCTTTTGTCTTTCCTGTTCAAAACCATAAGCCTTGCGCTGTGGCGTGGAACTGCTGGATACTTGGCAATTAGTTCTGGCGGAAGGTAGTAGTCAAAGTCCTTTAAGTTCATAAGTATATTCTACAGTCCTTATAAGCTGAGGCTGTTCTAAAAGTCCCTCATCGGGATGTCCCCTCAGCCTCTAAAGGAGCTGACTTTCTCCTCACCCTATCCTGCACTCCTCATAATAGCCCAAAGGAGAAAACCAAGGTTATGCTTTTTTCCAATAGGCTT
>JAEMPM010000152.1 GCA_022759285.1 Thermocrinis sp. | reverse complement strand
AGTTGAAAGATTGACAAGGTGCTTTTTTTTGTAGGATAATAATTTCATGCAGTTGGACGATAAAGCCATAGTCCAAAGGGTAAAGGAGATGGTGTTGCCAATTATCAGCAAGATGGGATATAGGCTTTTTGATGTGGAGTTTAAACCTGAGAGGGGGTGGGTTTTGAGAATAATAGTGGATAAGGAAGGGGGAATTACAGTGGGAGATTGTGAAGAGATCAGCAAGAGGATCTCCGCCCTTTTGGATGTGGAGGACATTATTCCCGTCTCTTACATGCTTGAGGTTTCCTCTCCGGGGCTTACCCGGGAGCTAACAAAGGCAGAGCATTTTAGCTTTTTTAAAGGCAGGCTCGTTAGGGTTATTCTAAGAGAACCCGTTCAAAACAGAAGGGAGCTTATTGGAAGGATAGAAGACGTAAAGGATGATGTGCTGGTGCTTAAAGATAAAGGGACTGAAGAATTGCTACATATTCCTCTTTCAATAATAGCAAGAGCGAACTTGGAGATAGAAAAATGGTGAGAAATCTAAAAAAACTCATTGAACAGGTGGCGAAGGATAAAAATCTACCTGAGTGGCTTGTGGAAAAAGCTCTTAAAAATTCAATAGTTTTAGCCATAAAAAAGGACAGAAAAATAAATAACAACCTAGAAGTAGAGCTCACAGAGGACGGCATAAAGGTTTATCAGGTTAGAAAAGGAGAGAAGTTTCCCTTGGATATAGTTCCGGAGGAGCTAGACCGTATCGCAGCATACGCTGCAAAAGAGGAGTTTCTAAAGGAGCTTGAAAGGGCAGACGAGAAAAGGAGATACTTAGAGTTTATAGAGCTGGAGGGTGAGATTGTAATAGGTATTGTACGTAGGGTTTTGGAAAACGGCGATTTGGTGGTGGACCTTGGAAAGGTTATGGCAACTCTTCCTAAGAGGGAACAAATACCCAAGGAGAGCTACAAGCCAGGAGATCGAATAAAGGCACTGCTTTTGAAGGTTATCAGAAAAAGAGGAACTTACGAGATAATCCTCTCCAGAACCCACCCTAACTTTTTGAGAAAGCTTTTGGAAGCGGAAATTCCTGAGATAAAAGAGGGAGAGGTAGAGGTTTTAAACATTGCCCGGGAACCCGGCGAGAGGGCAAAGGTGTTAGTGAAGGCTAAGGACCCACGCGTAGACCCAGTGGGATTGGTGGTAGGATTACGAGGTTCCAAGATTGCACCTGTAACTCAAGAGCTCTCGGGAGAGAGGATAGACGTAATAAAATACACCGACAACATAGAGGAACTTGTGAAGAAGAGCCTTGCACCAGCTCCTGTGGTGGATATAAGAATTGACCTAAAACAAAAGAGGGTTGAGGTGGCTGTGCCAAAGGAAAAACTCTCCTCCGCAATAGGAAAAAGGGGCGTAAATGTGAAACTGGCGAACCGAATAACAGGGTGGTATATTGATGTAATGTCGGAGGAGGATTTCAGAAAGCTTTCTCAACTAAGCTAATATGGGTTTAGACCTGTTTGTAAAAAAGCTCGTGTATGGTGGATATGGACTTGGGGAGGATAGGGGTAAAAAGTTCTTCATCCGGTACGCCGCACCAAGAGAACTGGTGGAGGTGGAAGTTCTAAAGGAAAAGAAGGACTACACGGAGGCAGTGGTAAGGACCGTAAAGATAGGTTCCCAATGGAGAAGAACGCCTCTTTGCAAATATTACACCTACTGTGGTGGCTGTCAGCTTCAGCATATAGAGTATCAAGAACAACTTAGAGCAAAGGCGGACATACTCTTAGAATCCTTGGAGAGAATAGGAAAGATAAAACTTAGCTCTGTCGACGGCATCCTTGGTTCAAAGGAAGAGTTTGGCTACAGAACAAGAGTTCAGTTTAAGATAAGAGAGGGACGTCTGGGTTTTTTTGCTTGGGGTAGTGGAGAGCTGGTGCCCATTGAAGAGTGCCTTTTGGCACATCCAAGAATCAATCAGCTTATACCCTCCCTGAAAGAGACTGCAAAATTGGTAAAGGAACTTCAGGAAATCCACGTTTTTTACTCACCTCATGAAGACGAATTTCTTTTAAAGCTTATAACCATAAGCCCTATGGAAACTCAAAAACTGAGAAAGCTAAAGGAACACATCCTGCCTAAAGAAGTGGTAGGGCTAGGTAACTACACTTTGCTTGCTGGAAAGCCCATCAAAAGGGCGGTGGTGGGAAGGGAATTTACCTTTGTTAGGAGCGGGAGATTTACCCTCAGGGTTAGCAACGATTCATTCTTTCAGGTAAATCATACCCTTTACGAGGATTTTCCCAAATTGGTGGCTGAGGGAGAGAGGGTAAAGAGGATTCTCGAGCTTCATAGTGGTGTAGGGTTTTTCAGTTTTTGGCTCTCGGAACATTGCGGGTTTCTCTTTGGCTCTGATGCCAATCAGAGTGCGATCAAAGACGCCATCTACAACGCCAAGCTAAACCAAGTTTCCAATGTCTCCTTTGCCCACGAGAAAGCTGTAGATACCCTAAAAAACCATGCGGGAGAGGTCGTAGACCTTTTGGTTCTGGACCCTCCAAGGGAGGGACTCTCGGAGGGTGAGGCAAAGCTCATCGTCCAAAACAAGCCCAAGAGGATCATATACATATCCTGCAATCCCACCACCTTGGCAAGGGACCTAAAGGTCTTAGTCTCCGGTGGATACCGGATAGAGAGCGTGCATTTGGTGGATAACTTCCCTCAGACCTATCACATAGAGTCTGTAGTTAAACTAACTATTTAGGGGGTTTGTTATGGGTAAAGTATTGGTGCTTTATGATTCAAGCACCGGAAACACGGAAAAGATGGCATACCTTGTGGCGGAGGGTGCAAAAAGGGTAGAAGGTATTGAGGTAAGGATCAAAAAGGTGGATGATGCTACAAAAGAGGATGTGCTCTGGGCGGATGGGTTGGCGGTGGGCTCTCCTACCCATATGGGAATAATCTCTTGGAAGCTTAAAAAGTTCTTTGACGAGGAGTTAGGAGAACTCTGGGGCGAGATTGATGGGAAAATAGCCTGTGCTTTTTCCTCTTCCGGTGGATGGGGTGGGGGAAGCGAAGTCGCTTGCATGTCCATTCTGACCGTTCTCATGAACTTTGGATTTTTGGTCTTTGGGGTAACGGATTATGTGGGTAAAAAATTCACATTGCACTACGGTGCGGTTGTGGCTGGAGAGCCTCGCTCCGAGGATGAGAAGGAAGCCTGCAGACGCCTTGGAGAAAGATTAGCCCAGTATGTGGCAATCTTTTTTGACGGCAAGAAAGAGCTCTTGGAACATATAAGAACCTTTGAAGGAAAGTTTAAGGATTGAGAAAAGTGGCTCTGAACTCC
This sequence comes from Thermocrinis sp., assembly GCA_022759285.1. Classification (GTDB taxonomy): domain Bacteria; phylum Aquificota; class Aquificia; order Aquificales; family Aquificaceae; genus Thermocrinis. Next base: position 2,943 of record JAEMPM010000152.1, on the reverse strand, counting down.
TCCAAAAATTTTTCCCTATCGCAAACTACAAAAATCTCTTGCACAGAGGTGCCGTTTTTGTACAAAAGCTTATAGCCGGTAGGTGTTTCGTACTTCAAAAACAGTCCCTTGGAACCTATGCCCTTGTTCTGCCGGACAATCCTGCCGGGAATTATAGACTTTACTGAGCTAAAACTAGAGAGCTTTTTTAAATACTCCTCTAATCCCTCCAAAAGATGATGTTCTATCTTTACCTTTCCTTTTCGGTGTTTTCCCATAGCAGGCTTTTAGCATTCACCACCTTGCTACTGCTTTCTATCACTAGGATTTTCATCTTAACTTTTCCTTTAAAAGTTCCAAAGCCTTTTCAAAGTTGTCTGGCTTTGTACCCCCACCCTGTGCCAAGTCATCCCTACCTCCGCCGCCACCACCAAGGACCTTTCCTACCTCTTTTATAAGCTCCTTTGCAGAAAGGCTACCTACTAAGTCCTTGGAGAGGGCAATGAGGGTAGAGAGCTTTCCTTCCCTCTTGCTTGCCAAAAAGACAACCGTTCTTGCTCTTCCCTGCCTAAGCTGGTCTGCCAGTTCTCGAAGAAGGTCTCCCTCCACATCCTCCAAAACTCCATAAAAGAGTGTGTATTCCTCAATGCCCTCTTCCTTTATCCTTTCCTTTGCTTGCTTTCTTGCAGATTCAGACTTTACCCTTTGCAGTTCCTTCTCTAACTCCCTTACCCTTTCTTGGAGCTTGGAAATTCCTTCCAACACCTCTTCTGTGCTGACACCTAAGCTCTGCGCTACCTGCTTTAGGATCAAGGATTCCAAAAACGCCTCTTCCACTGCCCATCTTCCTGTTTTTGCAACGATCCGCCTCAGACCCGCACCTATGGAAGATTCGGAGATGATCTTAAAGTAGCCTATATCTCCACTCCTTGACACGTGGGTGCCACCGCATAGCTCCTTTGAAAAATCCCCCACGCTTATCACCCTTACCCTTTCTCCGTATTTCTCTTCAAAGATAGCTATAGCACCCTCCTTTATGGCTTCCCTGTAATCCTTTTCCTCTACAATCACAGGCTCATTCTTTCTTATCTGTTCGTTGACCAGTTCTTCAACCCTCTTTAGCTCGTCCATACTCAAAGCCTGAAAGTGGGTAAAGTCAAACCGCAGGTATTTGTCTGCTACCAAAGAACCCGCCTGTCTTACGTGCTCTCCGAGCACAAGCCTAAGGGCTGAATGTAAAAGGTGTGTGGCGGTATGGTTTCTCTTTATGTCCTCCCTTCTCTCTCGGTCAATACTTGCGATCACTTGATCTCCTACCTTAATGGTTCCTTTCACCACTTTTCCTTTGTGGCTTATAACACCATCAACAGGAGATTGGGTGTCATCCACCACAAAGAGACCATCCACAGACTCAATAGTACCCGTATCTCCTATTTGTCCACCCCGTTCCGCATAAAAGGGAGTGATGTCTAAAAATACTTCTCCTTTTTCTCCTTCCTTTAGTTCGGAGACAAGCTCACCATTTTTCAAAAGGGCTATGACCTTTGATTGAGCTACATACTGCTCATAACCCACAAAGGTGGAGGTCCTTCCTATGTTTTTGAGGTGTTGGTATATAGGTTGGACCTCTTTGGTTTGAATTTTGAAGTTCTGTCTTGCCCTTTCCCTCTGAATTTCCATCTCTTTTTCAAAACCTTCCATATCAAGGCTTAAACCTTTTTCCTTGGCTATCTCCTCCAAAAGGTCCAAGGGAAAGCCGTAGGTGTCGTAGAGTTTAAAGACCTCTTCACCTTTCAAAAAGCGTCTTCCCTCTTCTAAAGCAGCAGTTATAAACTCCTCAACCACAGGTATGCTGTTTCTAAAGGTGTGCAAGAACCTCTCCTCTTCTGCCTTAACTACTCCCTTTACAAAGGTTCTTGTCTGAAGAAGCTCTGGATAGGCATCCTTCATAACTTCTACCACTACATCCACGCCCCTGTAAAGGAAAGGTTCCCTTATTCCCAGCTTGTATCCAAACCTCAGAGCCCTTCTAAGGATCCTTCTGATTACGTATCCCCTTGCGGTGTTGGAGGGCAAAACTCCATCAGAGATAGCAAAGGTAATAGCCCTAAGGTGGTCTGCGATAACTCGCATGGCAACAGTGTCCTCAAAATTTTCCCCGTAGGCCTTACCACTGATTTCTTGTCCGAAATCTATGAGAGGTTTTATAAGGTCTATCTCAAAGTTTGTTTTTGTCCCCTGCAGGACACTCGCAATCCTTTCTAACCCCATACCTGTGTCTATGTTGGGATTGGGAAGAGGTGTCAAATTACCCCTTTCATCCCTGTTGTACTGCATAAAAACCAAGTTCCATATTTCTAAAAACCTCTCCTCTCCATATTCCTCCCCTCTATCCACATAGATCTCCGAAGAGGGTCCGCAAGGACCGGTATCCCCCATCTGCCAAAAGTTGTCCTCCTCCCCAAGCCTCCATATTCTCTCGGAGGGAAGCCCCACCTCCTCGTTCCATATTCTGTAAGCTTCCTCATCATCTCTAAAGACGCTAACATAAAGTCTTTCCTTTGGGAGCTTTAAATACTCCGTTACGAACTCCCATGCGTAGAGTATGGCTTCTCTTTTGAAGTAATCCCCAAAGGAGAAGTTGCCCAGCATCTCAAAAAAGGTGTGGTGCCTTGAGGTGTAGCCCACGCTTTCTAAGTCGTTGTGTTTACCCGACACTCGCAAACACTTTTGACAAGAAGCTGCCCTTCTATAAGGTCTCTTTTCCAGCCCCAAAAACACGTTCTTAAAGGGCACCATCCCCGCATTGGTAAATAAAAGGGTTGGGTCCGATTCAGGAACAAGGGAGGCACTTTTTACCCTTGTATGCCCCTTGCTTTCAAAAAAACTCAAAAACAGCTCTCTAATCTCGTTGCCACGCATCACTCTTTATTTTAATCCTAATCAGAAATTTCACACGATAGG
>JAEMPM010000129.1 GCA_022759285.1 Thermocrinis sp. | reverse complement strand
TATAATCTTCTTATTATGAACTTTATAAGGGTTCAGCTTATCTATCCAGAAGACAAGGTAAAAGAGCCCTTGCTCTGTACCCTGTGTAAGAACTTTGATGTAGTGGTGAACATAAGAACCGCAAAGGTGTCAAAAGATACGGGCATTCTAACTGTTGAAATTGACGGAGAACCAGAGGAAATAGACAGGGCAATAAAGTTCTTGGAAGAGAAAGGAGTGATAGTTCAGCCCATAGAGGGGCAAATATTCACAGAATGAAGGTTTCCCAACTTGGTGAGTTCGGGCTTATAGAATATTTGAAAAGCCAGTTTTCCCTTGAAGAAATAGGAGATGATACAGCTTGTGTGAAGGTAGGGGAGAACCTCTTGCTTTTAACATGTGATACCCTCTTGGAGGGAAGGCACTTTTTAGGCTCTTATCCCATGTCTGCGGTGGGTTGGAAGGGGGTAAGTGCCTGTGTGAGCGACCTCATAGCCAACGGCGGAAAGCCTCTTTATTTGCTGCTTACCCTTCTTTTGCCTGACGTGGAGTTAAAAAAAGTGGATGAGCTTTATGAGGGTATCACAAGGGCTTGTGAGTTTTACGGGGTAAAGCTTGTGGGTGGCAATGTGGTCAAATCGGAACGCTTTGGCATAGACTTTTTTGGGGTTGGTTTGGCAGAAAGGTTTGTAGGAAGGGGTGGTGCCAAGGTGGGGGATGGCATCTTTGTAAGTGGTACCTTGGGAGATTCCCTTGCGGGCTTAGAGCTGATTTTGATGGAAAAGAGGCACTACGAAGACTTTGAGCTCAGGCTTATAGAAAGACATCTAAGACCCACTGCAAGGATAGATTACGTTGCACATATTTCCAAGTATGCCAATGCCAGCATGGACATAAGTGATGGTCTCTCTTCGGACATCCAGCATATGGCAAAGAGAAGCGGTTTAAGGTTTTCTATACAGAAGGAAAAACTGCCACTCTCAAGGGAGTTGGTGGAGTATGCCAAAAGGCATGGCAAGGACCCATACAGCTATGCCCTCCAGGGCGGAGAGGACTATCAACTGCTTTTTACACATCCTCCCTCTAGGATAAACCCTTTTTTGGATATGACCCAAATAGGTACCGTGGAGGAGGGAGAGGGTGTGTTTTTGGACGGAGCTCCTTTGGAGGCACAGGGCTTTGACCACTTTAAATCCTAAAAGCAAGCTGCTTTTGGTGGAGGATGACAGAAGCGTAAGCCAAACCCTGCGAACCATTCTTTCGGAAGAAGGCTACGATGTGAGCATAGCAGAAAGCATAGCAAAAGCCAGGGAGTTAATTCAGAGGGAGTATTTTCATGGAGTTCTTTTGGACCTTTGGCTACCTGATGGCAACGGCTTGGACTTTATAAAGGAACTCAGGGAACAACTGCCCCTCTCACCCATAATTGTGATCACTGCCCACGGAAAAACGGAGCATGCAGTGAGGTCCATAAAGGAAGGTGCCTACGACTTTCTTGAAAAGCCCTTTTCTATGGAGAGATTGCTTTTAACACTAAAGAAAGCTTTAGAGTTCTCCTTCGGTGAAGAAGAGGGAGAGGAGATGGTAGGAAACAGTAGGGCAATAATGGCGGTCAAGGAGCTCATAAGAAAGGTAGCTAAAAGCGAACTTAGTGTGCTGATCCTTGGAGAGAGCGGGGTAGGCAAGGAACTTGTAGCAAGGCAGATACACAGACTTTCGGGTAGGAAGCGTTTTGTTGACCTGAACTGTGCCAACCTCTCCGATGAGCTCTTTGAGGCGGAACTCTTTGGTTACGAAAAGGGTGCCTTCACATCCGCCCATTCAAGGAAGGAAGGAAAATTGGAGCTTGCCCACGAAGGTACCCTATTTTTGGACGAAATTGGAGACCTAAGTCCAAAGGCACAGGCGAAGCTACTTAGGGTTTTAGAGACCAAACAGTTCAGTCGGCTTGGTGGAAACCAGATAATAACCTCCAACTTTCGGCTTATAAGTGCCTCCAACAAGGACCTAAAGGCTATGGTAGAGGAAGGAAGCTTTAGGGAGGATCTGTACCACCGCATTGCGGGCGTGGTAATAGAGGTCCCACCCTTAAGGGAAAGAAAGGAGGACATTCCCCTCTTGGTGGAATTCTTTTTGAAAAGATACCACTGCAAAAAGTACTTCACAGAAGAGAGCCTGAGACTTTTGAAATCTCACCGATGGAAAGGAAATGTGAGAGAGCTAAAAAACTTTGTGGAAAGGCTATGCATACTTCACGACGGAGAAGAGGTCTCAAAGGCAGACGTGGAGAGATTTTTGGGTATAACATATCAAGAAGATCTAAGAGAACTCTTTGAAGAGAAGGACTTGAGAACCGCAAAGCAGAAATTTGAAAAGCTCTTTATACAGAAAAAGCTCAGGGAATACAATGGAGACGTAAAAAAGGTGGCAGAGGTAATAGGCATAGATCTTTCTAACCTTTACAGAAAGCTAAAGCTCTATGGGATAGAGATATAATAGAACACGTCATGAGGGCTCTAATTTCCGTCTATTACAAAGAGGGTGTAGAGGAGTTGGCAAAGGCTTTACAGGAGCTTGGCTATGAGATCATATCTTCTTCAAGCACAGCCAAATACCTTACGGAAAAAGGGCTAAAGGTAAAGGAGATAGAGCAGATCACAAACTTTCCCGAAATATTCGGTGGAAGGGTAAAAACTTTGCATCCTTTCATTCACGGTGGAATACTTATGAGGGATTGGGTGGAAGAGGATAAAAGGCAGGCTAAGGAGCTTGGGATAGAGCCCATAGATGTGGTGGTGGTAAATCTTTATCCCTTTGAGGAAAAGCTCAGAGAGGGATTGGAGGAGAGGGAGCTCATGGAGTTTGTGGATATTGGTGGTCCCGCCTTGATAAGAGCAAGCGCCAAGAACTTTTACAGAGTCTTGGTGGTCTGCGACCCTGCAGATTATCACTGGGTTGCCCAAAAACTCAGAGAAAAAAGCCTTACCTTAGAAGACAGAAAATACTTGGCAGTAAAGGCCTTTTCCTTGACCGCCTATTACGATGCTTTGATCTCCAACGCCTTGGCAAACTTGTTTGGCATTTCTGAGATGTTTTCACAAATGGCAATTCCCTTAAAGCTTGTAAAAAGCCTAAGGTATGGAGAAAATCCCCATCAAAAAGGCTGGCTCTTTAGCAATCCTTTGGAAGGTCTTGGAATTGCCAACTCGGAGGTCCTGCAAGGAAAGGATATGTCCTTTAACAATTACCTGGACGCAGACTCCGCCTTAAAGCTTGTCTTTCAGTTTGAAAAGCCCGCCTGTGTGATCGTAAAGCATAACAACCCGTGCGGAACCGCCTTGGGAGAAAGTCCCTCAGAGGTCTTTTTGAAGGCAAAAGAAGCAGACCCAGAGTCTGCCTTTGGGGGCATTGTAGCCTTTAACTGCAAAGTGGATGAGGAATGTGCCAAACTTTTGACGGAAATGTTTTTGGAAGTAGTAGTTGCCCCTGAGTATGAGCCAAAAGCCCTTGAGATTCTAAGCACAAAAAAGAACCTTAGGGTAATCCGCAGTTTAGGATTTTCCTACTACTGGGACATAAAAAAGGTCTCCGGTGGCTATCTTTTGCAGGAGGAGGACACTAAAAACTGGGAAAGGTGGGAGGTGGTAAGCAAAAGGGCACCCACTGAAAGGGAAGTAAAGGATTTGGAGTTTGCCTTTAAAGTGTGTAAGTTTGCCAAATCCAACGCAGTGGTCCTTGCAAAAAATGGGCAGACCTTGGGAATAGGCACAGGCAACACCTCGAGGGTGGATAGCCTAAGGTGTGCCATCGCTAAGGCCAAAAGGTTTGGCTTTGATCTAAAAGGTGCAGTAATGGCTTCGGAGGCCTTTTTGCCATTCAGGGACAGCGTGGATATATGTGCCCAGGAGGGTATAACCGCCATAGTTCAACCCGGTGGAAGTATAAGGGATAAAGAGGTCATATCCGCCTGCGACGAGCATGGGATAGCCCTAATATTTACAGGAACAAGACACTTCAGGCACTGATCAAGGAATACCAAAGCAATAACCCATCGTAATAGCCTAGAAGGTCTTCACAGGCCCTCTCAGGATGTGGCATCAAACCAAAAACATTAAAGGTTTCATTGCAAACACCCGCAATGTTACCCACAGAACCGTTCGGGTTGGCTTCTTTTGTAACAGAGCCGTCCTCCTGGCAGTATCTAAAGAGAATCTGTCCCTTCTCTTCCAACCGTTTTAACTCATCCTCCGGCACATAAAACCTTCCCTCTCCGTGGGCTATGGGCATTCGGATAACTTCTCCCTTTTCCAACTTTTTTGTGAAAGGTGTTGAACTGTTTTCCACTCTCAAATAAACATCCTTGCAAACAAACCTTAGATTTTCGTTCTTAAGCAGGGCACCTGGCAGGAGGTGAAGCTCGGTGAGGATTTGAAAGCCATTGCATATACCCACCACAAAGCCACCCTTTTGGGCAAAATCCACTATAGCTTTTGCAATGGGGGTTTTACTTGCCAGCGCACCAGCCCTAAGGTAATCTCCAAAGGAAAAGCCACCAGGCAAAATTACGCAGTCTACGTTCTGTATCTTGGTCTCCCTAAAGTCCAGAAACCTAACCTCTGCCCCTACCACATCCCTGAGTACATAGTAGGTGTCGTAATCACAGTTGGAACCCGGAAAAACACAAACACCAAACTTCATTCTATCACGTACTCCTCTATGAGAGGGTTGTATAGGAACTTCTCCACCATCTCTTTAACTTGGGATAGGTCATCCACCTCTAACTCAACCACCTTGCCTACCCTTACACTCTTAACCTTGTATCCGTTATCTTCAAGGATCTCCTTTACCGCCCTCCCCTCTGGGTCCAAAAGTCCCTCCTTGGGAGTAATCAGAACTCTAACTCGCATAGCTATATTATAATGCTCTTCTATGCTCTTACTGCTTTTGCTTTTGCCTCTTAGCCTACTTGCCAAAGAGCTAACACTGTGCTACAAAGCATACTATCTATTTTTTCCCGTAGCCCAAACCTGCATAACCTACAGATTGCAGGGAGAAGACCTCAGGGTTTACAGCTACGCTAAAACTATAAACGTGGGAGGGCTCGTAAAAAGGGTGTATAACTACGGATATGCGGTCATATCTGTAAAAAACCTGATGCCCAAAGAGTTTTTCTACCATCAAGAGGAAGGCGAGTTTAAAAGAGAACAGCACTACATTTTTAAGAACTCTAAGATCTATGTAAAGGAAACCCACTATGTGAAACTGACAGATAAGGTGAAAAAGGAGGAGGAAAGGGTTTATCCCTTTGATGGCCATCCAGATCCATACACCGCAAGTCTTGTGCTATACAGAAACTCTATCCAAAATGGCGCAGGCGTCATAAAAATGTTTTACGACGGCAAAAAGTATCACATACCATACAAGGTGGTTGGAGAAGAGGGAATTGAAGTACCCGCAGGCAACTACTACGCAAAAGTTGTAGATGTGAGCCCAAATGTGGAAACTAAGGGGCTACTGCAACCGAAGGGAAGCTGGAAGCTCTGGATAGAAAAGACCAACCTTTTCCCTGTGAGGATGCAACTATTCTTCGTGTTAGGGAGCGTCCGAGCCCTCTTGGAGGAAGTTAAAGGAGACAGGGATCTCCTAAGGAATGTCCTTTTGGGGCAAAGGTGATGGATGTCAGGCACGCAATAATCCTTGGTTTTGTGGAAGGACTCACTGAATTTTTGCCCGTATCTTCCACCGGGCATCTTATATTAGCTGCCCACCTTTTGGGACTCGACCATTCGGAATTCACAAAGAGCTTTGAGATCTCCATCCAACTTGGTGCCATCCTTGCGGTGGCAGTTCTGTATTCTGGGACTTTGCTTAGGGACTTAGAAACTTGGAAGAGAATAATAGTAGCCTTTTTGCCCACTGGACTGCTGGGATTTTCCCTTTACAGGTTTATTAAGGGCTACCTTATAGGAAACGACCTGGTGGTGGTAGTTAGCTTGGTGTTGGGTGGAGTTTTTCTACTCTTTGCAGACAGGTTCTGTGAAAGGTTTTGCTACCTTCAAAACATCAGAGAGCTACCTCTAAAAAAGGCTTTTGTAATAGGCTTATTTCAGTCTTTGGCTATGATTCCGGGAGTTTCCAGAAGTGCCAGTACTATCATCGGTGGTATGCTGATGGGATTAAACAGAAAGCAGTCCGCAGAGTTTTCCTTTTTGCTGGCAGTCCCCACCATGTTGATTGCCACAAGCTATGACTTTTACAAATCCCACTCTCAATTTACAACTCAAGAGTTTCACCTTCTGGCACTGGGTTTCATAACATCCTTTTTAACCGCCTTACTATCTGTCAAGCTCTTTTTAAGGTTTATATCCACCCACAGCTTTTTACCCTTTGGCGTCTATAGAATATTAGCTGGACTTGCTTACGCCTACTTCTTTTTGCTTTAGGTAAACCCAAAACCTCTTACTGTGTATGTAATAGCATTCTGACTCTTT
>JAEMPM010000036.1 GCA_022759285.1 Thermocrinis sp. | reverse complement strand
ATGGCATTGCGGTAATCGTATATGCCCACAAATCTACTACAGGGTGGGAAACACTAATAAACTCCCTTTTGGATTCTGGGTTAGTTATCACTGCCAGTTGGCCCATAGACACTGAAATGAAAGCAAGGCTTAGGGCTAAGGATTCTGCGGCATTGGCGAGCTCTATATACATAGTGTGCCGGAAGCTCCAAAGGGAAGAGTTAGGATGGTTTGAAGAGATTAAAAAAGAGGTTATAAAAGAGGTGGAAAGGACTGCGGAGGAGGTTTGGAAGGCGGGAATTAGAGGGGCGGACTTTTTTGTGTCTTGCATTGGTCCTGCCCTAAAGGTGTTTGGAAGGTACAACAAGGTTATGACATACGAAGGAGAGCTTATAAGGGCGGATAAAATATTGGAGCTGATCAGACAAACAATAACAGACTATGTAATCAAGGAAATATTCCACGATAGCATAGCCCAACAGCTAAGTGCCCTTACGAGGTTTTATGTGATTTGGCGTTGGGCTTATGGCTCTTCCGCAGTTGATTACGACGATGCCAGAAAGTTAGCCCAGAGCTTGGGAATAGAGCTTAATAAATCAACTAACTTTATAAGAATAGAAAAGAACGAGGTTAGGCTTTTGGGACCTACCGACAGGAAGATAGAAGAGATAGAAAGCCTGAGGGAAAAAGATATGATAGATGTGATCCATTGGGTTCTGCTTTTGTGGAGCAAAAACCAGAGGGAGAAGCTAAAAGAGGTGCTATCTACCACAGGCTACGGAGATAAAGACTACTTTTACAAAACCTGCCAAGCTATCAGTGAAGTTTTACCGCCGGGTAGCGACGAAAAGAGATTGCTTGAGGGATTTTTGGCAGAGAGCAAAAGAGTTAAATTCGATATAGGATATAAACAGAGGGGGTTGTTTGAATGAAGCCCTTTGTAATGTGTGCAAGACCACACAAGGATATAAGGGAAGGAAGGTTTGATCTGAGCGTATATGCTGCAGACCTATGGAGTGTCTTCAAAGGAGAGGGACCGGAGGAATACAAAAACCCACAAGACTTTTGGAATAGAACCCACATCACAAAAGGGCTTGGGGACCTCTTAGATACCGTGAGCAAAAGGCTAAAAGGAGAGGGAGGAGACCCGGCAATCCAACTTCAAACGCCCTTTGGTGGAGGAAAAACTCACTCTCTCATAGCCCTATACCACAAGGCAAGGGAGATAAAAGCCAACGTGGTTGTTCTTGTAGGAACGGTCTTTGACCCAAGGGATATAAGGCTTTGGGAAGAGATGGAAAGACAGCTAAGAGGAAAGGTAGAGCTTTTAAAGGGCGATATTTCACCCGGAAGGGACAAGATAATAAAGCTACTCTCTGAACATCAGCCCCTTTTGATTTTGATAGACGAGCTTTTGGTATATGCAGTTAAGAGTGCAGGAGTAAAGGTGGAACAGTCTCATCTCGGTGCTCAAACCTTAGCCTTTATGCATGAGTTGTTGGAAGCGGTTTCTCTGCTCCCTCAAACTGCGTTGGTGGTAAGCTTGCCCTCAAGTGAGCTTGAACATTATGACGAAAACGCCGAAAGAATGTATCAACAACTCCAAAAGATAATGGGAAGGGTAGAAAAGGTGCTAACCCCCATAGGGGACGAAGAAGTTCCTAGCGTGATCACAAGAAGGCTTTTTGAACACATAGACCAAGCCTGTGCCAGAGAGAACATAGAGGAGTTTTTGGACTATTTGGAAAGGGAGAACATACTTCCAGAAGATAGGCATACATACAGGGAAAAGTTTCTAAGGAGCTATCCCTTCCAGCCAGAGGTAATAGAGGTTTTGTATCACCGTTGGGGGTCATTTCCAAGCTTTCAAAGGACAAGGGGTATCCTAAGACTTCTTGCTCTGGTGGTGTATTCCCTAAAGGACTCTATGCGTCCCTTTATAAGGCTTTCGGACTTTGACCTTTCCAACAAGGACGTAAGGGAAGAGCTACTAAAGCATATAGACAGAACTTATGAGAGCGTCATAGCAGAAGACATCACAGACCAGTCCGCCAGGGCTAAAAAGGTGGATCTGGAGCTTGGAGATTCTTACAGACCATATCGCTTTGGAACACGGTGTGCCACCGCTATATTTATGTACTCCTTCTCTGCAGGCCCAGATAGAGGAGCCCATGTTTCTGAGCTAAAGCTCGCCTGTGCAGAACCAGGTGTAGAAAGTAGCATAATAGACACCACGCTGATGCATCTGGAAGAAAAGCTCTTTTACCTTGCCAACAGTAGGAATCCCTACTACTTCAGCTCTACGCCCAACTTAAACCGTGTTCTTTTTGCCAAGCTTGAAAATATAGATCCGAACAAAATTAAGGAAAAGGAAAGAAGTTTGCTAAAAGAAGCCCTCGGAGGCTCCCAATACTTTGATATATACCTCTTCCCAAGTGATACAAAGGACATTCCAGACACAGACAAGCTAAAGCTTATAGTTTTGGAAAACAAGGAAGAGGTTAAGGATTACATAGATTACTGCGGGCAAAAGCCAAGGGTATATAAAAACGTCCTGTTTTTCCTCTGTCCTTACGAGCCGGAAAGGGTGAGCTTTCAAAGACAGCTCGCAGAAGGTTTAGCTTGGCAAGAGATAGAGCAAGACACAAACCTAACCCTCACCGAGCAAGACAAGAGAAAGGTAAAGGAAAAAGTGGAAGACTTTAAAAAAGGCACAAAGGAACTTATCAGAAGGCTATACCGCCTCGTGCTCTACGCAGGAAAGGAGAAGATAGAAGAAATAGACTTGGGAATGCCCGTGCGGGGTATAGAACGCATAGACAAGGAAATTTACGACCGGCTAAGGAACGAAAAGGTAATTTACGAGAACCTAACACCACATTACATAGTTAATCAATTCCTCACAACAAGGGAGTACATACCTACAAAGCCTCTCCTTGAGGTCTTTTATAAAACACCCGGAATGCCAAGGCTCAGCTCAAAGGATGTGCTCAAAAACTCAATAAGCGAAGGTGTAAAAACGAAACTATTTGGCCTGGGTGTTCTATCCGAGGATGGTCCTGTCTGCAAGTATTTTGGCACTTTGGCGGAGCCAAGCTTTGATGAAGGAGAAGTTTTGATAAAGGAAGGGTTGTGTATAAAGAAAGAAGATAAGGAAAAAAAGATTGAAGATCTACCTCCGGAAAAAAAAGAAGAATGGGGACAAATGAAACAACCTACTGGCAGTGATTACTACGGAAGTCCGCCCACTACAGACCCGATAGATGCTGGACATCGTAGCCATTCAATAAAAGAATTCCGCTTGAGGGTAAAGGTTCCCATTTGGAGGCTTCCGGATGTGGCCCGCACCTTAAGGCTCATACCAGAAAAGTTTGAAGAGGTGGAGCTAAGGCTAGAGGTAATAGCTCACGGAGGGAAAGCCACTAAGCAGTTCTTACAAGACAAAATAGAGGAAGGGCTTAGGCAGGCAGGATGTGATATAGAAGAATGGAATTTCGTAGAGGATGCGTAGGCTAATCGTTATTCCATCAAGGCTTGGCTCTTCAAGGCTTAAGGAAAAGCCACTGCAGATCATAAAAGGAAAGCCTCTTATAAGGTGGGTTGTGGAAGGCTGTTTGAAAACTGGGGAGGATGTTATTCTTGCGGTGGATAGTGAAAAAATTGCACAGGTGGTAAAGGACTTACCCGTTAAGGTGGTTTTCACTCCATCAGATATACCCTCCGGGAGCGACCGGGTTGCCCATGTGGTTAAAAATTTGGACGTGGATTTTGTTATAAACTACCAGGGGGATGAACCCTTTGTCTATAAAGAGGATGTTCAAAGGCTATTTTTAGCCCTTGAAGAGAACCCAGTAGCAACTTTGGCAGTTAGGGACCCCGACGCTTACAAGGACCCATCCTCCGTGAAGGTAGTTCTGGACAAAGATCAATACGCCCTCTACTTTTCAAGGAGTCCTATTCCTTACCTAAAGCAGGAGGACAGCTTTTATCCTCTCAAGCACGTGGGCATATATGCCTTCAGAAAGGAAGTTTTGATGGATTTTGTGCGCTGGCAACCTTCCCATTTGGAAAGGCTTGAATCCCTTGAACAGCTCCGCCTCTTGGAGAATGGAGTAAAGATAAAGGTCCTCCTCACCCAAAACTACTATCACGGTGTAGATACAGAGGAGGACCTAAAGCTTGTGGAGGAAAAGCTCACTTTTTACCTTTCACGTACTGCTCCCAATTCTCCGGAGTGAAAGGAGAAAGCTCCCTTAAAAACTTTACCGTCTTGGGAAACTCCTCTGCTACATAATCCACATCCTCTTCTGTGTTGTCCCTTCCAAAGCTAAAGACCAAGGAGCCGTTGGCAACCTCTTTGGGAATTCCTATGGCAAAGAGCACGTGGGACTGCTTAAGTGCCAAAGATACGCACGCAGAACCAGATGCGGTTTCTATTCCCATTAGGTCTAACCTCAAAAGCATTGCCTCTCCTTCTATGAGATGAACGATCAGGGAAAGGTGATGAGGCAGTCTTTGAGTGGGATGCCCTGTGAATTCTATGTAATCAAGCTTTTCTTCAATGGCTTTTTTGAGTTTGTCTCTGTAGTAAGAAAGCCTTGTCATTCTGTCCTCAAGCTCCTTCATAGCTAACTCTGCCGCTGCACCAAAGCCTACAATGCCCGGCACATTCTCGGTACCAGCTCGGACACCCCTCTCTTGAACACCACCTTCTATCAGAGGTCTGATCCTTACACCCTTCCTGGTCCAGAGGGCACCCACACCCTTAGGTCCATACATAAGATGGGCAGTAAAGGACGCCGCATCCACACCCCAATCTTGCAGGTCCACCGGATAGTGTCCTAAGGTAGGGCAAGCGTCCGTATGGAATATTACCCTAGGATTCTTCTCCTTTGCAGCCTTTACAAGCTCCTTTATGTTCTGAATGGTGCCAATCTCTCTGTTGGAGTGTCCTATGCTAACTAAAACTGTATCCTCCCTTACTGCTTCCCTTACTTGCTCTGGATGGATGAGCCCATACTTGTCTGGCTTTAGATAAGTTACCTCCCATCCTTCCTTTTCCAAGGTCTTCAAGGGGTGCAAGATGGAGTGGTGCTCTATCTCGGTGGAGACTATGTGCCTTCCCTTCTTTTCGTATGCCTTTGCTATACCCTTTATTGCCAAATTGTTGGCTTCTATACCACCAGAGGTAAAGATGATCTCCTCTGGGGAGTTTGCATTTATAAGCTGGGCTATTTTTTCCCTTGCGTTGTTTACAGCCTTTTTGGCTACTTGCCCAAAGCTGTGCAAAGAGGTAGGGTTACCAAAGTGTTCCCTAAAGTAGGGTAGCATTGCTTCTATAACCTCTTGGGCTACGGGGGTTGTGGCTATATGGTCCAAATAAACAATCCTTTTGCCAAGCTTTTGTATAAACATGTCTTACCCCCTTTCAAGTTCTTGACTAATGATTTTTGCTATGCTTAAAAAGGCTTTTGCTGATGCAGATTCCGGATAGCTCTCTACCACTGGCACTCCCGTATCGGAAGTTTCCGAAATCTCCGGCTCTATGGGGATGGAACCTAAAACCTTCAGGTCATAGGCTTGAGCAAAACCAAGCACCCTTCCCTTTCCAAAAATGTAGTATTTGTTGCCAGTTTCTGGGCATATGAAGTATGCCATGTTTTCTATAACTCCGAGCACCGGCACGCCTACCTCCTTGAACATAACCACCGCCTTTTTCACGTCCGCAAGGGCTACATCCTGAGGAGTTGTTACCACTATTGCACCGTCCATCTCCACTGTTTGAGCAAGGGTCAGTTGCACATCACCCGTGCCCGGTGGTAGGTCCAAAACCAAAAAGTCCAAACTGCCCCAATTCACATCAAAAAGAAATTGCGTCAGTGCCTTTACGAGCATAGGAGCGCGCCATATTAAAGGTGTATCCTCGGAGGGTAGCAAAAAGCCTATGGACATGACCTTCATTCCGTATTTTTCCACGGGGATGATCCGTTGGAAGGTATCCACCTCCACCCTTTGATTCTTTATGCCGAGCATGGTGGGTACGCTAGGTCCGTAAATGTCCGCGTCCAAAAGTCCCACCTTGTAGCCAAGTTTGGTAAAAGCAACCGCCAAATTAACCGCCACGGTGGATTTACCCACACCACCCTTTCCGCTGCCTATCGCAATAAGATGCTTTATACCGGGCAGTTTTCTCCTCTGAAAAACTGGGCTTTGCTGTGGAGGGGGAGTCATGTCCGCAAACCTGACCCTTACTTCTCCTATACCCTCCACTTCCTTTAAAGCTTGCATAGCTTTTTCCCTTATCTCTGACTCTAAAGTTCTATCTGGTAGCGTGAATATAACCTCAAGGACATTTCCCACCAACCTTACATCCTTTACAAGTTCGGAGAGCTTTTTGTTAGCCACCGTCTGATTGGCAAGCATATCCATTATCTCTTTTACCGCCATTTTCTGCCTCCACAATCACAATATAATTTATAGTTGGAAAAACCGTTATGAGCTTTCTCAATGAGCTTAATTAAACTAAAAAGGTGGTTTTACAGAAAGCTCTACAAGGAAAGCTTTGATGCTTTTAATTGGGAAATAGATTTCAATAAATCTGTAAAAGAACACTGCTTTGTTGTCTTCGATACTGAAACCACGGGAATAGATCTCAAACAGGCTAAAGTTCTCAGCATAGGTGCTTTTCGTCTGCAAGGGCTAACCT
>JAEMPM010000092.1 GCA_022759285.1 Thermocrinis sp. | reverse complement strand
CCTATGTGGATTGGGAATATGACTTACCTCTGATATAATTATTTAGCTTGGTGAAAAGCTATGCCGAAACTCTTTAAGAAAATAAAGGAGATTAGAAGCTTTTTGAAGGAATTGAGACGTAACGGAAGCAATCTATCGGTGGGTTTTGTACCCACCATGGGGTATCTACACAAAGGCCAT
The DNA here is from genome assembly GCA_022759285.1 of Thermocrinis sp. GTDB lineage: Bacteria > Aquificota > Aquificia > Aquificales > Aquificaceae > Thermocrinis. The sequence continues at coordinate 6,547 of JAEMPM010000092.1, read as the reverse complement.
ATGGAACTGATAAAGCTCTCAAAACTCCAAAACGAGGTCACTGTGGTTAGCATATATGTCAATCCTATCCAGTTTGGAGTGGGTGAAGACTACGAAAGATATCCGCGGGATTTAGAAAGAGACCTTGCTATGTGCGAGGAGGTAGGTGTGGATGTGGTATTTGCCCCTGAAGACCAAGAGATGTATCCTGAACTACCCAAGGTAAAAATAGACATACCCAGGCTTACCGATAGGTTAGAAGGTGCTTACAGACCAGGGCACTTCAACGGCGTGGCCATAGTGGTTCTAAAACTGCTCCATATAGTTCAGCCCGATAGGGCTTATTTTGGAGAAAAAGATTACCAACAGCTAAAGGTTGTAGAAAGGCTCGTAAAGGACCTTTCTTTACCGGTTGAGATTGTGCCAGTGCCCACCGTTAGGGAAGAGGATGGGCTCGCTTGCAGTTCAAGGAATGTGTATTTGAGCCCAGAGGAAAGACAAAGCGCTTCAGCCATTTACAAGTCCTTTTTGATTGCTCAAAAACTCTTCCAATCGGGAAACACGGATGCAAACCTGCTAAAGGAAGCTATAAAGGATTTTCTTTTGAAGCAACCCCATGTTAGAAAGATTGATTATGTAGAAATAACGGATGAGGAACTAAACCCAGTGGAAGAGGTGAAAGAGGGTGATAGGATTTTGGTTGCTCTTTATGTGGGCAACACAAGGCTAATAGACAACTGGAGGCTCAGTCATGAAAAGTTATGAAGGAAAGCTAACCGCAAGAGGGCTAAAGATAGGCATTGTAGCGAGTAGGTTTAACCATACTCTGGTGGAAAGGCTGGTGGAGGGTGCAATAGACTGCTTTCTAAGACATGAAGGAGAAGAGGAAAACCTTACCCTTGTTAGAGTGCCGGGTTCTTGGGAGATTCCCATGGCGGTTAAGGAGCTACTTGTAAAGGAAGATATAGAGGGCGTAGTAGCTTTAGGTGTCCTCATAAGGGGTGCCACTCCTCACTTTGAATACATAGCCAACGAGGTCTCAAAAGGTCTGGCAATGCTCAGCTTGGAGCACAGAAAGCCCGTTTCCTTTGGGATCATAACTGCAGACACCTTAGAACAGGCCATAGAGAGGGCTGGTACGAAGCACGGTAACAAAGGGTGGGATGCCATGCTCTCCACCATAGAGATGGTTAATCTCTTTAGGACCCTTAGATGATATACAAAACAAAGGCAAGAGAAGACGCCTTTTTGGTGCTTTACCAGTGGGACATAAGAGGGGGTAGTATAGAGGAGCTTATTGAGGAGTATCTTTCTATGAACAGGGTAAAAAACAGCGAGCAGAGAAGATACATGCGTAAACTTATAAGAACATACTTCGAACACGCAGGTGATATAGACAAAACCATATCTGATAACTTGGAAAACTGGGACTTTGACAGGCTTGGATACGTAGAAAGGGCCATCCTAAGGTTGGCAATTGCAGAGCTTCTATACACAAAGATTAAAAACCCAAAGGTAGTAATCAAAGACTACATGAACATAACCTACAAATATGCGGGAAGCAAACCCAGCAAGTTTGTAAACGGAATAATTTCAAAGATCCTAAAGGCAACTTAAACCTTTTCTTTGTTCACTTCCTCACCCTTAACTTCTTTTACCTTCTTTTCTTCCTCAGTTTCGCCGGCAAGGGCCTTCTTAAAGTTCCTTATACCTTCTCCCAAACCTCTGCCCACCTCGGGCAACCTTGACGCTCCAAAGAGTAAAAAGACTATGAAAAATATCACCAACAGCTCCGTCAAATTGGGCATATGAAACATATTTTTTACCTCCTTGAATATGATTTTAACCACTCTATGGTTTTTTTCAAGCCGTCCCTCAGAGAGGTTTTTGGCTCCCAGCCCAAAAGGTTTTTTGCCTTTGTAATATCCGGACATCTTCTTTTTGGGTCATCCTCTCTTCCATCCAGAATTTGTATAGGAGAGTTAGAATTGGTAAGCTCTACCACCAGCCTTGCAAGGTCAAGGATGCTTATCTCCTCTGGGCTACCCAAGTTTATCACCTCTCCCTCTATCCCATCTTTGATGGACGCTCGGAATATACCCTCCACCATATCCTCTATGTAACAAAAGCTACGGGTTTGGGTACCTCCTCCGTGGACTGGTATAGGCTCACCCTTCAGGGCCTTGTACAGAAAAGTGGGCACCACCCTACCATCTCCGATCCTCATCCTCTCGCCGTAGGTGTTGAATATTCTCAAGATCCTAACATCCACTCCATGCTCCCGGTGATAAGCCATGCACAGGGCTTCCGAAAATCTTTTGGCTTCCGAATAGACGCTTCGGGCACCTACCGGGTTCACATTGCCCCAGTAATCCTCCCTCTGTGGATGCATTAGAGGGTCCCCATATACCTCCGAAGAGGATGCAAACACATAACGGGCGGACTTCAGCTTGGCAAGTCCCAAGGTGTTCAGCGTTCCCAAAGAATCCACCTTCATGGTGTGTATAGGATGGTTGAGATAATCTACAGGAGAGGCAGGACACGCAAAGTGAAGGATAATATCCAGAGGACCTTCTATGTATATGTAATTGACCACATTGTAGTGGATGAACTTAAACCTCGGATGTCCCAAAAGATGGGCTATGTTGTCAGGACTGCCAGTGATGAAGTTGTCCATGCCTATAACTTCAAAGCCCTCTGCCAAGAACTTATCGCAAAGATGAGAACCAATAAAGCCTGCGCACCCCGTTATCAAAACGCGCATTGAGGATATTTTAAATTCATTCCCATCGTTGAAAAGTAATGGAGTAAGGTTAAAATTTCTACCTTGTGAGAGTTGTTATCATTTTACTTTTGGAGGTATTTTTGATGGCTTACGCCCTTGCAGTGCAAGATTTGGCAAAGTATAAACTCAAAAACGGTGCCATCTTGGTGGTAAAACATAGGGATGACACGGAGGCTGTTTCTTTGCAGGTTTGGTTCAAGGTAGGTTCCATAGAGGAGAACTACCAACAGAAGGGCATGGCACACTTTTTAGAACACATGCTCTTTAACGGTTCTGAAAAGTACCCTTACGGAGAGATAGACAGGTTGGTGGAAGGCATGGGTGGTATGATGAACGCGGCCACATCCAAGGAATACACCTTTTACTACATAACCGTAGCAAAGCCCTATTGGAAGTCTGCCCTTGAAATTCTCTACCAACTCACCCAAAAGCCATTACTCTCTGAGGATATGGTGGAAAAGGAAAAGCCCATAGTGATAGAGGAGCTAAGAAGGGGCAAAGATGACCCTATAAACCTTCTGTGGGAAGAGTTTGAAAAGCTAGTCTATAAAGCCTCTCCCTACAGATACCCTATCATAGGCTACGAAGAGACCATAAGCAAGTTTACAAGGGAGAGCCTTTTGGAGTTCTTCCACAATTATTATCAGCCCCAAAATATGGTGATAGTAGTGGTGGGCGATGTGGAACCTTCGGAGGTTAAAAGCTTTGTAGAGGAGACCTTTGGTAAAGAGGTAGGAAAGCCCGTAAAAAGAACCCAGTATGTGCCAGAGCCTGAGCAGTTGGAAAACCGTTTTAAGGAAATAAAAGACAAAAGGTTAGAGAGGGCATACTGGATCATAGGTTGGAGGGTGATGCCTGTAGCGGTAAAAGATTACTACGCCCTTTTGGTGCTGGACCAGATCCTCGGAAATGGCAGAACATCCATCTTTTACAAAGAGCTGGTGGAAAAGGGGTTAATATATTCGGTATCCTCAGGAGACTTTGCAAGACCAAGGGATAACATTTTTGTTATATCCGCTAGTTTTGATCCAAGCAGGTATAAAGAGGTAAAAGAAAGAGTAATGCAGATTTTGCAAGAGCTCCCTCAGACCCTGACTGACGAAGAGGTACAAAAGGCAAAGCAGAGAATCATAAACTCGGAGGTTTTTGCCCTTGAGAGGGCTCAAAGGGAAGCTTACCACATTGGATACTCTCTGACAGTGGTGGGACTTTTGGACTACTACCTTTACTTTGAAAGCAACATAAGATCCGTCAGAAAGAAGGATGTTCTAAATGTGCTGGAAAAGTACATACTCACCAAGCCTTACTCGGAAATTTTGATGGTACCAGAAAAATGAGTGTCTTTCTTATAATTTTTCTCCTTTTTAGCTTGGCCTACGGAGGTACAAAGTTGAAAGAGGTGAATCTAGAAAACGGCGTAAAGTTGATCATAAAGGAGACAAAGGGTAGAGGTATAGTGGCGGGTAGCATCTTCATAAAATCTGGCACCCATGGGGAAGAGAAGAGGGGAACCACAAACCTTATGGCAAGACTTTTGATTAAAGGAACAAAGACCTTTGGCTCCTACGATATTGCCAGTGCCTTTGAGGACTGGGGCGGTAGCATAGAAGCCTCTACCGCAGACGATTACATATACCTGACCTTTTCCACAAGACCGGAGGGACTTGAGCAGGGGCTAAGGGTGATAGAGAGTATCCTTCTGGAGCCCACATTTCCAGAGGAACAACTACAGGTGGAAAAAAGAAGGGTCATAGCAAATATAAGGTCCAGAAGGGAAGATGGCTTTGAACTTGCCATGGAAAGGCTCAGGTTGATAACTTACAGGGGAACATCTTATGAGGTGGCTCCCGAAGGAAGGGAGGAGGATGTGGAAAAGGTAGAGAGGGAGGATCTTATAAAAAGATGGCAACAGGTTCTGAAGGGTAAAAACATTGTGGTGGCTGTGGTGGGAGATATGCCATTGGAAGAGTTAGAAAAAAGGCTAAGGACTGTCTTTTCTAAGTTGCCCCCTGGTGAGTTCAACCTTAAGGCGGAAGACAAACCTATAAGGGAGAGCTTGGTAGAGAGGGTTCAAAGGGAAGGTGCTCAGGCAACAATTTTGTGTGCCTTTGAAGGTGTTTCACTGAATAGCCCGGACTTTTTCGCCCTTAGGGTTCTAAACAACATACTGGGAGATGGCATGACTTCCAAGCTCTTTAGCGAGCTCAGAGAAAAAAGAGGATACGCTTACGCTACTTACTCTGCGTTTCCTATAAGGTTGTACTCTCCAAGGGTTTTTACATATATTGGCACTTCTCCAGACAAAAAAGAAAATGCCCTAAAGGACCTGCTTTGGGTGGTACAAGAAGCAGAGATCACCAATGAGGATTTAGAACTTGCCAAGAAGAAGATCATAGGTGCCTATCTTTTGGACAGACAAACCAGAGGAAGACAAGCCTTCCAATTGGGCTTTTGGGAGATAATGGGCTTTGGCTACAAAATGGACCAAGAGTATGTAAAACACATAGAGAATGTACGCCTTGAGGATGTCTTGAGAGTAAGGGAGAACCTAAAGAAAGCCCATCAATGTGTGGTAGTGGAGCCTTAGGTGAGTTTAATCATAACGTGGCTTATTGGGGAATATATCTTTAACTAAACTATGGCTGAGCTTCCTTTGGATCTAACCCAAAAATGTGTGAAGTGTGCCCTGTGTAAGTACGTATGTCCTACCTATCCCTACATCCAAGAAGAGGCAGGCTACGCAAGAGGAAGGCTCACCTTGGCAGAAATGCTCCTCAGTGGTGAGCTCAAGGACGAAGAAGCATACAAGTACCTGGATCAGTGTGCCATGTGTAGAAGGTGCGAGTGGATCTGTCCCAACGGAGTGGAGTATAAAGAAATCGTAGCTACTGTCAGAAGCACCCAAAAGAAATCCTTTGTTAAATCCGCCGCATTAAAAAGCTTGGAGTTTTTGCAGTCGGAAGTGGGACGAAAGGTAATCAAACTAACGGGCAAGCTGATGGAAAAGTTACCCTTTAAGGAGATAAAGGTGCCCTTTCCCACCGGTGCGGTAAAGTTCATGCCAAAGCCGGACAAAAAAGCCTTTAGTCTGAGGGGAAAGACCTTTAAGGCTGAGCAAGAAAAGGGTGTGCTTTTGTTCTTTACGGGCTGTATGATAGACGCCTTTTACTCAAAGACGGGAGAGAATGTTATAAAGCTTATGAACAAAGCAGGCTGGACGGTTGTGGTACCAGAGGACATTAAATGTTGCGGTGCTCCACATTACTATTCGGGCAACAAGGAAGCCTTTGAAAGATTGAAAGAACACAACCTAAAGGAAATGGAAAAATACCAGTTTGATGCGGTGGTGGTAGCCTGTCCCACGTGCGGTGGTGCTCTTCAAGAGGACTATGGTCTGAAGAAGAAGGTATATGACTTTGCGGAGCTACTCTTTGAAAGCAACCTAACCTTTAAAGGTAAAGGAACAAAAACTACCTTTCATGTGCCCTGCCATTCTTACAGTGCCATGAAGGTAAGCGACAAAGTCTTTTATGGTTTGTTAAAAAGGGTAGAGGGCGACCAGCTGATAAAGGCTGAAAAGGATAAATCCTGTTGTGGCTTTGCGGGGCTCTTTTCTATAACAAACCCTAAGCTATCCAAAAGCATACAGCAGGAGAAAATTGAAGACCTAAAAAAGACGGGTGCAGAGGTGGTGCTTACATCTTGTCCAGGCTGTGTGCTGAACCTTAAGGATGGCACAAAGGCAAACAAAACCAACCAAAAAGTTATGCACCTTGCAGATTA
>JAEMPM010000021.1 GCA_022759285.1 Thermocrinis sp. | reverse complement strand
TCTTACCACGCTTTTTTATTATCTTACATCCTTTTAAAAAAGTCAAACGGTCTAGAGAGGCTGTTCTAAAAATCCACCATAGCCCTTAAGTGTAGCTATAGTGCAAGATACCAAACAAAAATAACAAAAATAAGTAAGGCGCAAGCACCCAGAAGTTAGCAAAGGATGCTTTTCTTGCTAAGTCCTCTCTCAGCAACTTAAAGCTTGAACCAATTTTCTGCTTAAGGCATTATTTTTAGAGCACCCTCAGAGCATCCTTGCTGTGGTTTTACGGAGTATGTTATAATCTATACTTGTTCCTTCATACTACCCTATGTGGGTTTTGTATGGGCGAATAGCTGAATCCATTAGGGAAGGCTCACATGGAGGAGAAGCTTAAGAAGTATTACAGGGATACAGACATTCTTGAACTTAAAGCTTTGGTAGAGAGAAAGTTAGAAAAAACTCCTCCTACCATGGAGTATGTTAGGAACCTCATCCTTGATGTTAAGCTATTGCTAAGGATTCTTCTAGATCAGGATTTTCCTTTGAAAGAGGACGCGAGGAAAGATATGATATCCGCCCTTTTATACTTTGTGGAACCAAGGGATTCAATCCCAGATTTTATCCCTATCATAGGTCTGTGGGATGACTATAAGCTCGTTAAGTATGTAAAGGAGAAACATAGGGAAGAGATAAAGAGGTACTTTGAGAGCACTCCCTTCTTTGTAGCGAATTACTTCTAATGGCTAAGTTTATTATCGTTCGGTTGGTTCAGGGTTTTTTAACACTGCTTGGGGTGACCTTTATTTCCTTTTTGATCATAAAGCTCTCACCCACGGATCCCTTTGCCCAGCTAAAGCTCAACCCTCAGGTATCACCTCAGACCATAGAGCTTCTCAGAAAACAGTATGGCTTAGATCAGCCTTTGCTCATTCAATATCTTAAGTGGCTAAAGTCTGCATTGGTCTTTGACCTTGGCATCTCCCTTCAGTACAACGCACCCGTTTTAGCCCTAATAAAGGAGAGAATCGGAAACACCCTCCTCCTGACAGTTCCCTCTGCTTTGTTGTCCTGGCTTTTGGCGGTTCCCTTGGGCTTTTTGGCGGGCATGAAAGAGGGAAGCCTGACGGACAAAATCATAAGGCTTTTTTCTTACGTTTTTATGTCCTTTCCGTCCTTTTTCTTAGCCTTTTTGCTGTTGCTCTTTTTGTCTAAAAGCGGCTTTTTCCAGCTGGGTGGATGGCAAAGTTTGGTGGTGGGCATAGTCACGCTGACTTTAATATCCTCTGCGGGGCTTATAAGGCTCATGAGAAGCTCCGTCATAGAGGTTTTAAACTCTCCTATGGTGCAACTTCTTAGGTCCAAAGGGCTCAAAGGTTGGGCTTTTACAAAGCATATCTTAAAGAATGCTATGAACCCTTTTACTACGCTAATAGGTTACGAGATTGCAGGGCTTCTTTCAGGTGCTGCGCTTGTGGAGATCATCGTAGGCTGGCCTGGACTTGGTTCTTTGATGCTTGATGCGGTGCTTTCTACGGACCTCTTTTTGGTGATGGGTGGGCTGTACATTGGTACTATAATGCTACTTATAGGAAACCTTTTGGCGGATTTACTGCTGGCCTACATTGATCCAAGGGTCAGAGAGAAAGAAATTATTAAGTAAGGAGGTTTCGCCATGGCAAAGAAGGTAGCTATTTTGCTAGCGGAGGGCTTTGAGGAAGTGGAAGCTGTTGCACCCATTGATGTGCTAAGAAGGGGTGGAGTAGAGGTAATTATCGCAGGGCTAACAAAGGATCCCGTTCCAAGTGCCAGAAATGTAAGGATCGTACCCGATGTCAGCGTAGATGAGTTAAACCCAGATGAACTTGATATGGTGATACTTCCGGGTGGTACGGGTGGAGTGGAAAAGCTAAAGCAGGATCCAAGGGTAGAAAAGCTTGTGAAAGCAATGGAGGAGAAAGGCAAATACATCTCTGCCATATGTGCCGCACCCACAGCCCTGGCAAAGTTTGGAATTTTGGAGGGTAAGAAAGCAACAGTCTATCCTACCCTAGTGGAGGAAATAAAGCCCGCAGTCTTTGTGGATATGTCCGTGGTGGAGGATGAAAGGGTTATAACCAGTCAGGGACCTGGCACCGCCCTAGAGTTTGGTCTAAAGCTCTTGGAAAAGCTAGAAGGCAAAGAGAAGGCAAGGGAAGTAGCAAAGAGAATGCTTGTGAAGTATGATTGAAGTAAGGCTTAAACCCGGAGTAGAAAAGAAGATAAAGGCGTACTTTCAGTGGGTTTATAACTTAGAGATTGAAGAAATAAAGGGTAATCCAAAGCCGGGAGACTTAGTAAAGGTACTGGACTCAAAAAAGAGATTTTTAGGCTACGGATACATAAATCCAAACACCAAGATAATGGTTAGATTTCTCTCTTTCAACGAAGGGGAGGTGCCAAGCAAGGAACTCATAAAAGAACGAATAAAGTCTTCCCTCGAGTACAGGAAAAGGCTTCAACTGAAAAGCAACGCCTACAGGCTCGTTCATTCGGAAGGGGACTTTCTGCCGGGGCTCATAGTGGATGTCTATGATGAGTACGCGGTGATGGAAGTCACCACCTATGGCATGTGGAAACTGACCGATTGGGTTAAAGAAGCCCTCGTGGAGGTTCTACAGCCAAAGGGTATATACCTACGGGTTAGCAATTACGCCATGAACATAGAGGGCTTTTCTGCAGAAGAAAGGGTTCTCTATGGAGAAGTGCCCGAACGCATAAAGATATGGGAGGAGGATCTGGAGTTCTTTGTGGATGTGATAAAGGGACAAAAGACGGGCTTTTACTTGGACCAAAGAAGGGCGAGAAAGATGATAAGAGACTTGGTGAAACCCGGAGATGTTTGTTTGGATGTATTTTGTCATACGGGTGGCTTTGCCCTAAGCATGAAAAAGAAGGGTGCCAGCAAAGTGATTGCAGTAGACCTTTCCGAGAAGGCTCTAAACTTGGCAAAGGAGAACGCCAAACTGAACCAAATTGATGGCATAGAGTGGGTAGAGGACAATGCCTTTCACTTTTTGAGAAGGCTCCAAAAGGCTGGAGAAAAGTTTGATGTGGTTGTCATAGATCCACCATCCTTTGCTCGGACAAAGGCCACAGTAGAAAACGCCATGAGAGGCTACAAGGAACTCTGCATTAGAGGGCTCCAGATCACCAAACCGGGAGGATACCTTGCCATATACTCCTGCTCCTTCCATATTCAAAGGGAACATCTTTTATCTGTTATACTGGAAGCCTGCAAGGATGTTAAAAAGCAGGTGCGGGTGGTGGGTGAAAGCTTTCAGGACTTAGACCATCCTTGGATCCTTCAGATGCCAAACACACTGTACTTAAAAGGCATCTACCTGGAGGTCCTCTGAGAGAAAGACCTCAATAGCCCTCTTGGGCTCGCCGTCAAAGATAAGCTCTCCATCTTTCAAAACCAAAGCCCTCTGGCAGGCTAATATGTTAGAAAAGCGGTGAGCTACCACGATGAAGGTGGTATCGGGAAATTTTTCAAAGAGATTTTTTAGCACAAAGCTTTCCGTTTGGGCATCCAGGGCGGAGGTTGCCTCGTCCAAAAGAAGGACTTCGGGTTTTTTCAAAAATAGCCTTGCCAACGCCAACCTTTGACTTTCTCCACCCGAGAGCATACGACTTTCCTTATCCACTATCTCATCAAGGCTTTTCACAAAGTTGCACGCAGAAAGTCGAAGGGCTTCCCACATTTCCTCCTCCGTTGCATTAGGATTAGCAATAAGGAGATTCTCTCTGACTGTCCCCGAAAGAACAAAACTTTCCTGAGAAAGATAGGCAATTTTAGAACGCAGTGTGCTAAGGTTAATTTCTCTAAGTTCCTTTTCATCGTAATAGACTTGTCCCTCGTAGGGCACAAAACCGCAAAGAACCCTAAGCAGTGTACTCTTACCACTACCCGTGCTTCCCATTACCGCCACCCTCTCTCCCTTTCTCATAGAGAAACTAACCTCCTTTAAAATATCTCTCCCATCAATAGATACACTGAGCCTTTGGACGTTTATACCCTCTTTCAGACCAATAAACTCCACCCCCTTTTCCATCTCTTCCTCAAGGTCTAACACTTGCCTGAGCCTTTGGACTACTGGCAGGCTTGCCTTTACTTCTACTATTCCCTTTTGGGTTTCCACCAATGGCACTTGGATTAACATAAGGGCGGTAAGGTAAGATACGAGCTCCCCAAAGGTCAAGCTTCCCTCAAGGACCTTTAAACCACCGTAAAACAAAAGAAAGGCAGTTGCCAAATAGCCCACGGTAAAGTTGAAGGCGGAGTTAAAAGATGAATACAATATCATCCTCAAGCTTGCTTTGTAGGCTTTTTCGTTTATGTCTCTGAACCAACCAAAAAGTAATTCTTGGGCAGGCAAGGTCTTTATGCTTTCATAACCTCTAAACACATCCCCAAGCTTGTTTACGAGCTTCTCCAAGGACTCTTGGGATCTTCTGAGGTGTTTTCCCTTTTTTCTTCCAAAGTACTCCACCGAGATGGCTATAATGGGCAAGAGTGCAAGCAAGGTAAGGGTCAGCTTCCAATCCCTGTATAAAAGCACACCAAAGAGCAAAAGAACAGTAGCCGGATCCCTAACCAGTTTTACCACAGAAGAGCCTATTAGGTCCCTGTAGAGCTTTAGATCCGAAAGTACTCGTGTGGTGTATTCTGCAAGAGAATAGCCCCTTACAGACAAAAAGGAAGACTTTAAAAGCTTTTCAAAAATCAGACATCTTAATTCCTTTGCCTCCTTTTCTGCATAAGCGTTGGTGTAGTAAGACACGAGGAAGTTTCCTAACTGCTGAGCAAGGGCAAGCCCAGTCAGAAGAAGGGTCCCAAAGGTCAATCCCTCCCAGCTTTTTAGTAGCATACCCTCATCCACTAATTTCTTTACCATAAAACTTATGCCCGCAGTGCTAACCGATTCCAAAAGTACCCCAAAGAGAGCTAAGAGGATGTAATGATAATAGTTCCTCAGCCGTTTAATTGCCCAAACCAAATGTTCCATTCAATCAGTTATCATAGCACAGAAAGGCTTAGAATATTCACTCATGGCTTTTAAAGATTACTATCAGATTTTGGGTGTAGATAAAAACGCAAGTAAAGAGGAAATCAAAAGAGCATACAGAAGGCTTGCAAAGGAGTGGCATCCAGACGTTAACCCAGACCCTAAGGCGGAGGAAAAGTTCAAAGAGATCAACGAAGCATACTATGTCCTTTCGGACGAAGAAAAGAGACAGCAGTATGACCAACTACTGAAAAGTGGAGATGAAAAGGGCTACAGGGATTTTATGGAGTATATACAGGAATTTTTGGAGAGCGTCTGGCAAGGTATGAAAAGAGCATCAAAACCAAAGAGAGGACAAGACATAAGGCTTCAGCTTGAGCTTAGCCTAGAGGAGGCATACATCGGCACCGAAAAGCTAATAGAGTACGAAAGATGGATAGACTGTCCTCAATGTGGTGCCAAAGGTTATGTGGGTGAGTTGGTAAAAGAGCCTTGTCCAGCCTGCAAGGGAACAGGTAAAAGGGCAAGCGGAATCTTCAGTTTTCCAAGATCATGTTCTGTATGCAAAGGTAAGGGCTACATAGTAAAGAATTCTTGTCCCGTCTGTGCAGGTAGTGGTAGGGTAGCCAAGCACAGCACCGTTAAGGTAAACATTCCGCCAGGCACCGACGAAGGGGATGTTCTAAAGGTAATAGGCATGGGACATCAGGGAGAAAGAGGCGGAGAACCCGGAGATCTTTATCTGAGAATCTCCCTAAAACCCCATCCCATCTTTAAAAAGGTGGGTAAGGATTTACACACAGAAAAGTTAATATCCTTTCCTCTGGCGGTTTTGGGTGGAACCACCAAGATAAAAACCCTCGAGGGTAAAGAATTGGAGATTTTCGTTCAACCAGGGACCGAGTGCGGTTCTACTAAGACCATTCCCGGTATGGGCTTTTCCGCAGAAGGAAATCTTGTTATCACCTTCCGTATTGAAGTGCCAAAAAACCCAAGCGGAAAACTACAAAAACTTTTAACAGAACTGGCAAAGGAACTAAAGGAGGAGGTGCAAAACAGTTGCTAATTTTTGTTTAAAGGTGTATATTTATAGCATAACATGGTTACTAAGCTTTTGAGTGTAAAAGAGTGTAAGGAGATATACGGATTGAGTAGGATAACGCTGATAAACTACGAGAAGAAAGGGTTGATAAAGTAAAATCTACGGACAAAGAGGTGCTAAGAATGCCCACAAATAACAAGAATGAACGCAATTTCATAACGGTAGAATGCCTATTGGCATTTGATAGAGACGAAGGTAAGGAAAAGGTCTTAAACCTAATGCGAAAGTTTTCCTCAATGGTCAGGTTTGCCTATAAAAGACTGATGGAGGGAGTGGAAAGAAAAGAACTGAAGAAGGTTATCTCCCAAAAGTATGAGATAAACACACGGTATTCGGATGATGCTATATTTCTGGCACAGCAAACTTTGAACTCGTGCATAGAGAGAGGTCAAAATCCCAAGAAACTTATTTTTGGTTCAAGGACTGTGTTTGAAAAGCTAAGTAAGAAGCATCTAACAGGCAAAAGGAGAGAGAAGCTAAGACGGGAATGGGAGGAGAGAAGGTATGGCATTTTGTATTCAAGGGGAGATAAAGCAAAAGCAGGTAATCTAAACCTCAGACTTGTGTATTTAGACGGTCAGTGGCATTTGAGGATTAACTTAGGGAATGGAGAATATGTATTGGCTAAAGTGGTGAGGTCTGCTAAAAGAGAGAA
>JAEMPM010000160.1 GCA_022759285.1 Thermocrinis sp. | reverse complement strand
GCTGAGGGTTTATTACGGGACGAAACAGAGCTTAATCCTGCTTGTTTGGATAGGGTTTATCCTCTACTCTTCATTAACTACTTCTCTATCCTAATTCACGGCTACATTGCTTACGAACTGGAGAGAGCTTATTTACCTTTTCCAGTGGAATGTGAGAGATAAAGAGTGGGTTCCCAAGTAGGTAGAGCATTTCTGTAGGAACATCAATATGTCCGTAGCGGGCGGGCTGTGGGCATTTCGGGTTTGTAATGCGGTGCGGTTGCGGTGCTTTGCTAAACAGGATAAAGCGGGTCTAAGCAAAAGATTAGATGCGGTGGGCGGGTGCGGTGGTGTTAAGCTGTGCGGTTCCTGTGTGGGTGCGGTGGTGGTTTATGCTGTGCGGTGTTAAGCAAAGGATAAAGTGCGGTTTAGGTGGCTAAGCTTGGTGTGGGTCTAAACAAACATAACAAGGTCTAAGTGCTTGGTCTTATCGGTGCAGTAAAGCTAAACGGATAGGCAAAGCAAAAGCTAAGTGCTTTGTGTGGGTGCTAAGCAAGGCGGTTTATCGCAGAAATTCCTCAAATTCTTATCCAAAGAAGTTGAGGCTTTGAAAATCAAGGAGTTAAGTAAGGTGGCGGTTCCAGTGCTTGATTTATAAGGCTTAACGGATAAGCAAGGTCTAGATGCAGTATGCGGATGCGAAGTAAAGTTAAGGTTCCTGTGCTGTGCGGGTGCAAGGTGCAAGGCTAAGCAATTAAAACAAGGATAAGGTAAAGCTGGAAAAAGCTTAGGTGCTTGGTTCCTGTGCTAAACACCAAACAATAAAAAGGATTAGGAGCATGCTAAAGTGTTATGAAGCAAGCATAAAACCACTTGACTTTTTTATGGAAATTGTTTAAATTATGGAACATCTAAAACTTTTCAAAGGAGGTGGAGCTATGGATAGGAGAGACTTATTAGTCAGGCTTAGCTTGGAGCTACTTAAACTAACTGATGCTTACGGAGACTGTGTGCTGTGTGTGGATTTGGGCGAGCGGTTAATGTGGTTCGGGAGTGTGTTCTCAAAAATCGGATGGATTTTAGTATGGGGCGAGGAAGAGGATAAAGAGAAGATGTTCCAAGTGATAGAGGACGCAATCAAAAAGAAAAGAGAACACAAGATAAACTGTAGCTTGGAAGAGTGGTTAGGTGCTAAGCTACAAGAAATAGAAAATGAAATATATAAGCGGATGCATCCAGAAGAAATAGAAACACCATCACAACAACAAGAAGAAGAGGACGAGCTACCTTTCTAAACCACACCAAACCGTAGGAACCGTGCTGGTTCCTGCGGGGCGGTCTATCATAACCACATAGAGGAGGTGGAGCAATGAGAGAGAAGTTCCATAGGCTAATGATAGCAATAATGAAAGAGGAAGCGGATAAAGTGGAAGAGATAAAGCAAGAGCTAATCACTATGCTAAACACGGCTACGGAGCAAGAGAGAAGGCGGTTCGTGGGAGCTTTACTGGACACTATGCGATTATGGGCTTACGAGTTAGAGAAGGCGAGGCGGTTAAGAAAAGCTTTAAAAGAGTTCTTAGATGATGATAACACCTACAGATACGAAGAGGACGAAGGCGAAAGCGATACCTTTTACGATTACTACATATAAACATCAAACCGTAGGAACCGTGCGGGTTCCTGCGGGTCTATCATAACCACAATAGATAAGGAACCATCACAAACCACTAAACCATCAAACCATAACCACGCAAAGCAAACTACCACTGGCGAAAATATCACCGTGCGGTTCCTGTGTTATGCGGGCGTAGTGCGGTTTTATGTTCTGTGCAAAGCTAAAGAGATAAGGCGGAGTGAAAGGAAACCCCAACCCACCTATGCTTTTTCCGTTTTAGCGAACGAAACGGAATACAAACGGAATACAAACGGAATACAAACGGAATAACGAACCCTTTGTCTATCAATAACTTTTCCGTTTTTTCCGTTTTTTCCGTTTAAGAGAAAAGGGTCTATGTTTTTAGGCTGGGCGGGTCAGAGGAGCGGGTGCGTGCGGGCTGGGTGTGGGTATGTGTGAGTGGGTCGGAACCAAACGGAAAAAACGGAAAAAACGGAATGAGAAGCGTTAAACCATTGATACACAAGGCTTTGGCGTTTTCCGTTTTTTATTCCGTTTTTCGTTCCGTTTTCCGTTTGGTGGTGTGGTAGGTGGCGGGGCTATGCGATGCGGGTTCTGTGCGGTGCTGGTTAAAACATAACAACTTTCACTCTTTCCACCTTATCCTGTGGTTCCTGTGGCGGGTTTATGGATTGGAGAAACTCAAACAACCTTTTTAGATACATCACTTCAAGCTGTTTTATTTCCAGATACTCCTTAACCCACTTGCTATTGGATGCTGGGCGTGGCTGTGATTTCAGATGGAAAAGCATTAGTTCAATCTTTTTGAAATCTGTTATGCTGGATGCGTGCTTTATTGCTGTTTTTGTTTGCTTAATCCACATTTCTATATTTTCCACTTGATTTTTCATATCCATGAGTTAAATTTAACACAAGCTACCACAGGCTTAACACCTGCGGTAGCAAAAACTTTAAAAGGAGGAACAAAGATGGGTGTAAAGAAAATTTATGCAAGGCGTAGCGGTTCTACAAGATTAGACCGTCAAACCAAACCTATTCGTAGGTATTACCAAGTCTATGTCCATATCCTGCCAGACTTAGTTAAGGCTTTTGGAGACCTGTTATCTTCATATGCTAAAGAAGTTATTTCCCAAGTCGTGGGTATGGACTGGAAGGATTTAAACAAGCTACCTAAGGATGCGGTGGAAGAGTATTACACACAAGCGAAAGGCAATAAGAAAGGCTTTTATGTGGAGAAAGAGGTTCATGAGAAGTGGAATAGGATGCCAAAGGCTTTGAAGAAAAAAGCTCAGTATATGGTTAATCAATTGTTATTAGAAAAGAGGGCGGAGGTGGAGCTATGATAGGAAGGGCAATAGACAACTACGAACTGCTTGACCTTATCGGTATTATAGAACATCACGATGATTTAGTCAAGCTGTCTTCAAATGTAGTGGTTCTTGATGATGAGAAGGTCGTAAGCGATATTCCGAGTAGAGTTTTCACAATAGATAAGCTGTTTAGTGAAGTTTTCTTTAAACCAGAGGAGCTAAGACAACTCCTTAACACCACTCCTTATCTGGAGAAGCTGAGATTTTTCTTTGCATATTTCAGACCACAAGAGAACGGAGTTATAACGCAACGGCGGGATTACTGGGACAAAATCAAAGCGTGGCGGTTTGATATTGACTTTCTTTACCCAGAGGAGCATATCCTAAGCTTGATAGACAAGCTACCACTTAAACCAAACATCATTAAGCGGTCTAATAAGGGCTGGCACCTTATCTATGTGTTTGATGAGTTTATCCTGCGGGACGAATACGAGCTTTACAAAGAAAGATATAACAACTTTAGCACGGTAAAGGACGAGAAAGCTTTTCTACACTTCATAGTCTTTGAACTTCTGACCAACAACATTCCACCTTATTTGAAATCTCTTGAGGAAAAACTGGACTTAAACGCAAGTAGCTTGGTCAATATGATAGCTACCAGATTTGTTAGCGAACGGCTACCTGCTTATCTCATAGAGGAACCATACACCTTATCCAAGTTCTACGAAGCATTTAAGCACTTAATCAAAACATCAAAAGAGGAAAAGCAAAAAGAGAACGGAAAACCACGCACACTGGAAGAGATAACGGACAAGTTCTACGAAGAGAATAAGTTTGCACCATACACCATCCGAGATATTCCTAAAGAAACTTTCTACTCCTTGCTTAGCAAATGCAAAGTTTTAGAAGCATTGGACGAAGCGTGGGAAACTCACAGTTATGAAGAGTGGTTTATCATGACCACATACTACGCAATCAAAATACTTTATGCGGACACTCCAGAGGAAGCACAGAAGCTAAGAGAGGAATATCACGCAAAGAGTAGGAAGCACCCATCCTATGACCGAAACACTGCAAATTACCACCTTGACTATGCTATTAAAAAACAATCGGACAAGCTAAGACCTATGGGGTGTAGCTACATCTATGCGAACATCAGAAGAGAGTTTAAGAAGATTTGCGAAGCATGTCCGTATAAGAAAGTGGATAAAGACGGCAACATCTTTGGACACTTTATCTTTGATGCTTTGAAGAAAGAAAGCTTAGAAGATTTGCCATTGAAAGACTGGGAACTGCGAGAAGACGGCTGGTATTATGTTAATGGTGATGGGTTCGGTGTTAGAGTTCTACCATACTTCAAGATACGGACGCATTATTTCGTAGGCGATGAAGAAAACGAATATGTAGAAATCACGGACAAGCATAACAGAACATACATCAGAAAGATTGAAAGACGCAAAGATACTTACATGCCATCACCAGAACTGGTTAAGTCCTTTGGCTTTATCAATCCTGATAAGGTTAAGGAAGCAAGGCGGTTTTTGGCGTATTACATAGAACGGGTTAAGGAAAAGCGGGGCGTAAAGATTGACTTTTTAGGCTACAGATACACAGACGGTAGGTGGGATATAGCGGTCGGAGGAGATGGTAAATACACACGCAAAGAGTTAGCTTTCATTTTCTACGGCAAAGAGTTAGATAAAAATACCGAGTGGTTTATCCCATCTGTGAAAGGAGACTTAGAAGCATTCAAAGATATTTACAGGAAGCTGTTTAGCATTGATGACCCACCTTTACATTTTGCCATTGCTCATTATCTAAGCTGGATAGGTAGGCAACTCTTAGAAGATAGCGGTATTAGACCAAACATTAACCCAGTGCTTATCTTTGTAGGCGATACGGGGACTGGCAAGTCTATACGGGCTAAGCTATCGGCGGGGCTATACGGAAACCCTGCTTTGTTCTCATTTACGAACATCACGCAAGCAAGCTTTAACAACAACTTTCCACTTATCAAAACTCCATTTGGCATAGATGAAGTAATCACAAAGACGGAGAAAGACGAGGTTAAGTTTGGCGAACTGATTTACAACATCACAAACATTCAAGGCAAAATGACTTACAACGCAACCTATAACCCGATTGAGGTTCCCGTGATTATCACGGGCGAAACGGAAAACCTACTTATTGATAAGGTGTTTGCAAGTTTTAGAGGTTTAAACAGGCGGTCTATAGTGATAGAACTAACATCGGACTGGAAACATAACGCAGAGGTCTTAGACGAAGCGATAGAGCTACTTTACCACCATCACGGACACATCCTAAGTTATGTTAAGAGCTTGGCGGAACAAGATAAGCGGTGGATAGAAAAGGTAGCAAAGAACATTTACAACCACAAGAAAATTCAACAACTCGGAGATGCAAGCTTTAAAGACTTGAGGAAGCATATTGCTATTAGTATGGCTATGTTTGGACACTTTTTCTTCTACTTTATCCAAGCAACCAAAAACGCTGAAGAGATAGACAGGAAGCTCGCAAACATAATAGACTTCATAGTAGAACAAATCACAAAGAACCAAGTCGGGCGTGTGGGCGAGAACATTGACTATGTGGAAGAGGTGCTCGGTTTTATCTCTAAGATAGAGGAAGCAAGGGTCAAAGGTTTAGAACTTAAAGGACTAAGCTTTAAACAAGTTTGCCAAAAGATAGGCTACACACCGAGCCACAAAGTAGGTGAGGTTCTTAAAAAGTTCTTCTGGAAGAAATACACAGAAAGCAAGAGAAAAGCTACAAAACTTCTCTTTTCTCCGTCGTGCTTAATCACAATTCCAATGGGTATAAGTAAGGTAGATACATCTTCTCCTGAGGCGGTGAATGATAAAGCAAGGGTGTATGACTTCACAGAAGAGGAAGCGAGGATTTGGTTAGAAGTGCTAAAGATAAGACACGGCGAGGAGAGGGCAAAGCTTGTTATAGAAGCTTTGGAACTGGATAAGGTGCCAGTGTTTAAGCAAGTGCTTAAATCCATCAACGAACCAGAGGAACCACTTATCCAAGAGCAACCACAAAAGGAAGCAGAAGAGCTACTACAAGACGATAAAGCTAAAGTAGTTCCGATAAGCGAGGTGGTTAAGCAAAGCGTAATAGAGGATACGGAGCAAGCAAACGGAACGGACAAGCAAGAGGAAGCAAAGCAAAGAGAACCACGAACGGTAGAAATCGGTGCGGTGTTTGAGTTTGTGGGATTTCCCTATGTGGAGGAGTTAGTTAAGCGGTTTAACCCATTCACAAAAAACATTCTCAAAAACGGAGCAAAGAAAACGGAACCACCTTATCCTAACGGAAACGGAAAAGGTATAGTGGGTCTAAGCGATGATGATATTTGGCGGGATTTGATAGATAGATTTTAAAAACAAAAAAGGAGGTAAGAAACGATGGCGAGGTTTGTAAGCTTAATTGAGGAAGCTTTGATTTACCTATCCGAAAGAACTACTATACCGTATTATACCAAACTCATGCCAAAAGGAGCAGAACTTCCTCGTGGAGAAATCATATGTCCTGAGGAATACGAAAGCATTCAGTTAAGCAAATTGCTTAGAGGGTATAAGGAGCTGAGGGTAAACGAAGCGTGGGCGGGTTTGTTTGTTCAAGACCGAAAGCTATATTGGGCTTTGCTAAGAGAGTTTTTCCCAAAACCGATTGATTTACTCAAAATCCGAACGGCTTTGAACCAATGGAACCCTATCGTAGAACCAGAGAGCTTGATAATGCTGGCTGAGTTCGTAGCTTTGAACAAGGAAAAGATGCTGAAGTTTGATAAGTTCTACGGAGAGGTGGAACTGTATAAAGCTGGACTTTTAGATACAAAAACTAAGAAAGACTTCTTAGACAAGCTTAAAGCTGAGGGTTTATTACGGGACGAAACAGAGCTTAATCCTGCTTGTTTGGATAGGG